>JAKAGJ010000006.1 GCA_021815655.1 Deltaproteobacteria bacterium
GCCACCATCTGCGCCCGCCAGGGACATTGCTGCGGCCTGCTGCCACCCCTGGCCCCCCTGGAGATGCTGGCTTGGCTGGCTGGCCTGGCCGCCCGGCCCGCCCAGGAGCGCGCCGAACAAGTTGCTGCCCTGGTAGAGCATTTCTTATTGAATGCCGCCCAGCGCCGCCCCTGCCCCTGGGCGCGTACCGGCTCCTGCGCGGTCTATGCCCAGCGTTTCCTGGCCTGCCGGGCCTATGGCCTGTGGTCCGCCGAAGCCTACCAGGCGCGCCGCCAGGCCGCGTTAACCGCCCAGCAAGCCGTGGCTGCGGCCTGGGCCGGTCTGGGAGTGCGCCTGCCCGCCCAGGTGCTGGCCCCGGGGCCGGATTACTGCCGGCAGGTGAGCGTTTCACTGCCTGGGGAAAAAAGCCCCAACATAGACGGCCTGCTGCGTGAGTGCGAGGAGGACCTGGCCCGCTGGGCGCAAGGCCTGCCCCCCGAGCCCCTGCTGGCCGCCTGTGGCGGCGATATTTCCTATTTACTGGCCCGCCTGGCCCTGGGCGAGCAGGCCTGCCTGGCGGCCAAGGTGGGGCTGACCAAGGCCCTGCTGGCCGGTAAGGAGCACAGCGCCGGTCGTCTGCTGGCGGCGCATCAGGCCCAGGCCCGGGCCTGGGCCCTCGCCTGGGAGGAATCAACGTCATGACCCCGGCCGCCTGTCCCCTGCCGCGCTGGCCCCACCTGATCCACCTCCTGGCCCAGCGAGGCTGGCGGGTGCACCACCTGGCGAGTATGCTGGACGCCCGCCCCAGCCAGGTCTTCGCCTATCTCTACGGCCGCCAGGAGATGCCCCGGCACCTGCGCCGCCGCGCCGAGCGCCTGCTGGAGCTGACCCCGGGCAGCCTGGGGTAAGGGCCTGGTTTGACCCCGGGCCGGGCCGGCCATATACTTGCCCCCCTGGAGGGGGTTTGCCATGTCGCCCGCGCCCGTTACGCCCGTCATCGCCCTGGAGCCCGCTCCCCGCGGGAGCTCCGGCAACGCCGGGCTTTGGTATGCCCTGGCCGCGGTGACGGTCTGGGGCCTTTTCCCCATCTACATCAAGGGCATGTCCCAGGCCAACCCCCTGGAGATACTCTGCCACCGCATCATCTGGTCCATGCCGGTCACGGCCCTGATGGTGGGCCTGCGCCGGGGCTGGCCCGAGTTGGGGGTGGCCTTGCGCCGCCCCGGCGTGCTCCTGACCCTCCTGGGCAGCGCCCTGTTCATCACCTTCAACTGGCTGGGCTACATCTACGCCGTCAATTCCGGCCAGGTCTTACAGGCCAGCCTGGCCTACTTCATCTATCCCCTGCTCAACGCCCTGCTGGGCCGGGTCTTCCTGGGCGAGCGCCTGCGCAGGGGGCAGGTGGCGGCGGTGCTGTTGGCCCTCTCCGGCACCCTGACCCTGGCCATAGGCTATGGCCAGGCCCCCTGGCTGGCCCTGATGCTGGCCAGCTTCTTCGGCTTCTACGGGCTTCTGCGCAAGCGGGTGGCCATCGACGCCGTGGGTGGGCTTTTCGTGGAGACGGCCCTGCTCACGCCGTTGGCCCTGGTCTGCCTTTGGGTGCTGGACAGCCGGGGGCACATGGCCTTTTTTCAAGCCAACTGGTCCACCCAGACCCTGCTCTTGGCCGCCGGCCTGGCCACCTCCCTGCCCCTGGTGTGGTTTACCCGCGCCGCCCGGCGCCTGCCGCTCACAGCGCTGGGCATGTGCACCTACCTGGGACCCAGTCTGCAATTCCTGCTGGCCGTCTTTCTCTACGACGAGACCTTCACCCGCGTGCACCTGGTTTCCTTCGGCCTGATCTGGGGCGGCCTGGCGCTGTTCATCATCGAGATTGTGCACCAGGGACGCCGGCCCACCGCCTGAGCGGCCGGGTGCCGCAGTGCTTTGGCCTCGATTGCGCCGTCGCTTCGCTCCTCGCAATGACCCAGGTTTTTACAGGGATGGCTCCCCAAGGGCAGATGGCGGCGTTGGCCGAGGGCAGAGCGCCGCCCGACCCGTTATCACCCCGCGGCGGGGCACGCCGCGGGCCCGATTGCCTAGCCGGCGGCTGTGGGCTATAGTCTATAATTCCCCGGGGAGGATAGGCATGGACGCACCGGCTAGCATGGGCGAGTTTATCAAGGTCTTGGAAAAGGCCGGGAGCTTGAAGCGCATCAGCGAGGAGGTGGACCCCTACCTGGAGGTCACGGCGCTTTCCGAGCCGGTGATGAAGGCCACGGGGCCGGGGCTGTTGTTCGAGAAGGTCAAGGGCGCCTCCTGCCCCCTGGCCATCAACCTTTTTGGCAGCCGCGAGCGCATGTCCCTGGCCCTGGGCGTCAACCGCCTGGAAGAGGTGGCCCAGCGGCTCAAATCCCTGATGGAGGTGGACCTGCCCCAGGGCCTGTGGCCCAAGATCAAGACCGCCCTGCCCAAGCTCAAGGAGCTGGCCGCCTTCGGCCCCAAGCAGGTCAAGGACGCCCCCTGCCAGGAGGTGGTCCTGGAGGGCGAGCGCGCCACCCTGGACCTCTTGCCCATCCTCACCTGCTGGCCCGACGACGCCGGTCCCTTCATCACCCTGCCCCAGGTCATCACGGCCCATCCCCAGACCGGCAAGCAGAACTGGGGCATGTACCGCATGCAGCGCTTCGACGGGCGCACCACGGGCATGCATTGGCACCGCCACAAGGGCGGGGCGGCCCACTACCGCGAGGCCAAGGCGCTGGGCCAGAGGCTACCCGTGGCCGTGGCCCTGGGCGGGCCGCCGGCGGCGGTGTATGCGGCCTGCGCGCCCTTCCCCGAGCATTTGGAGGAATCCATGCTCAGCGGTTTTCTGCTGGGCAAGCCCCTGAAGGTGGTCAAGGCCGTCACCAGCGATCTGATGGTGCCGGCCGAGGCCGAGGTGGTGCTGGAGGGCTACGTGGACCCCAAGGAGCCCTGGCGCCGCGAGGGGCCTTTTGGCGACCACACCGGCTACTACTCCCTGGCCGACGACTACCCGGTCTTTCACCTGACCACCGTCACCCACCGCAAGAAGTTCATCTACCCCACCACCATCGTGGGCCGCCCGCCCATGGAGGACTTCTACCTGGGCCTGGCCACCGAGCGCATGTTCCTGCCCCTGCTCAAGACGGTGCTGCCCGAGATCGTGGACTACCACATGCCCGCCGAGGGCGTGTTCCACAACCTGGTTTTCGTGAGCATCAAGAAAGAGTACCCCGGCCAGGCCTACAAGGTGATGAACGCCCTGTGGGGCCAGGGGCAGATGATGTTCGCCAAGGTGCTGGTGATCGTCGATGAGCACGTCAACGTGCAGGACCCCCAGGAGGCCTGGTGGGAGGCCCTGAACCACATCGATCCGCAACGCGATATTCTTTTTACCAGGGGCCCGGCCGACGCCCTGGACCATGCGGCCCAATTGCCCTGGCTGCACAGCAAGATGGGCATCGACGGCACCAAGAAGTTGCCTGACGAGGGCTTCACCCGGCCCTGGCCGGAGCGCATCGTGATGACGCCCGAGGTGCAGGCCAAGGCTAACGAGAAGCTCAGGAAGTGGGGGCTGCTGCGTTAGGGGCCATGCCGGGCGGGGCACGGACTAAAACATGGGAAGTGGCTGGCATTGCCAGGAGCATCTCGGGGGAGATGCGACGCGGCAATCTCCCGCTTCGTCTTTAGAGAGTGCGGGAGCAAAAGCGCGAAGCGCAATATTGCTTGGCTGTGCTCTCAATGACAGTTATTCCTGGATGTTAAATTGAAG
The DNA here is from genome assembly GCA_021815655.1 of Deltaproteobacteria bacterium. GTDB lineage: Bacteria > Desulfobacterota > Desulfarculia > Desulfarculales > Desulfarculaceae > JACRDC01. The sequence continues at coordinate 3,755 of JAKAGJ010000006.1, forward strand.
ACGCTGCGATGAAGACAACGGCTGGCTCCACACCCGCGCATGATGGCGCGACCTCTTATTGGCTAGCGTCCCTGGGCCGCCGCTTCAAGGACTTTGGCGCCCTGGTGAAGTTCAGCCACACCGTGTTCCTGTTCCCCTTCGCGCTCAGCGCGGTGATCTTGGGCAATAGCGTGCGGCCCTCGACCGTGGGTGTGCTGTTTTGGGTGGTGGTGGCCCTGGTTTCGGCGCGCTCGGCGGCCATGGTCATGAACCGCATCGCCGACAAGGACTACGACGCCCTGAACCCCCGCACCCGGGAGCGCGTGCTCATCACCGGCCAGGTGACCATATGGCAGGCTTGGGCCTGGCTCCTGGCGGCTTGCGCCCTGTTCGTGCTGGCGGCCTGGATGCTCAACCCCCTGTGCCTCAAGCTTTCGCCGGTGGCGCTCATCTGGGTGCTGGGCTACAGCTTCAGCAAGCGCTTCACGGCCCTGTGCCACATCTGGCTGGGCCTGGCCACGGCCTTGGCCCCCCTGGGGGCCTGGCTGGCGGTGGCGGGGCAGTTCTCCTGGGGGGCGGTGGTGCTGGCCTTTTCCTGCGCCGGCTGGGTGGCCGGCTTCGACGTGATCTACGCCTGCCAGGACATCGACTTCGACCAGGAGCGGGGCCTCAATTCCCTGCCCGCCCGCCTGGGCCTGGGGCGCGCCCTGTGGGTCAGCCGAGGGCTGCACGCTTTTGCCATGCTGGGCTTTTTCCTGGTGGGGCTGATCTTTGGCCTGGGGAGGGTATACTTCGGCGGCGTGGGGGTCATCGCGGCCATCCTGCTCCTGGAGCAGGTCTTGGTGGCCCGGCGCCTGGCCAACGTGCCCATGGCCTTTTTCACCCTCAACGGGCTGATCTCCATTCTCTATTTGCTGTGCCTGGCCGCGGACCGCTGGTGGGGGGTGCCTGGTGTCTAGCCTGGAGCTGGACCTGCGCCATCTGGGGGTGCTGGACAAGGCCATACAGATCGCCGGCGAACTGGGACCCCAGGCCGCCGTGGGCTATGTGCGCTCCTCCTACCGGCTCTTGTGCAAGGTCTACCACCCCGATCTGCACCGCCAGAACCGCCAGGCGGCGGAGGAGGGGCAGCGGCGGCTCAACGCCATCAAGGAGCGTTTGGACATGACCGGCGACGATGATATGGCCCGCTTTCTGGGTGCGGCGGCCAGCCGCGGCTCCGATGGCCACCCCCGGGTGCTGGTGGTGGAGGACGAGGACGGCCTCAAGGAGAACCTGGCCGAACTCCTGCGCCTGGAGGGCTACCACGTGGGCACCGCCAGCAACGGCCTGCAAGGCCTCAAGGCCCATCTGTCCTTTCGCCCCGAGCTGGTGATTACCGACGTGGTGATGCCCATCATGGACGGCGTGGAGATGGTGCGTCAGCTCCGCCAGCGCCAGCCCGGGCTCAAGGCCCTGTTCATCAGCGGTTTCTTCGGCACGCGCAGTCTTCGCGGGGATCTGATGGACGAAATCGACCGCTACGGCTATCCCCGCCTGGCCAAGCCTTTCCGCCCCAGCCAACTTTTCTCCTTGGTGCGCCAGGCCCTGGTTTAGTAGCATATACACTCCATCGTCCCGCGCACCCGCCTTTCGCACGCACGGCCCCCGGGCCGGGCCGGAGGTTCCACCATGCTGAAGTTCGACATCACCCGCGCCCAGACCCGATTCCTCGACCCCTTCAAAAAATTCGAGACCTCCACCCTGGTCATAGAGACGCGCAAGGACCCCTTGAGCGGCGACCAGGCCCGGGTGCTCTCCTTCCGCGCCAGGCCCCTGGGGCCCATCGACCACCAGGCGTACATAGAACGCTCCCAGGAGCGCCCCTGCCCCTTCTGCCCCGAGAACATCGAGCGCATGACCACCCGCTACCTGCCCCAGGAGCTGCCCGAGGGGCGCCTGAGCCAGGGCGGGGCCACGCTTTTCCCCAACGCCTTTCCCTACGAGGCTATGAACGCCGTGCTGGTGTTGTGCCGCGAGCACTACCTGCGCCCCAGCCAGTTCACCCCCGATATGCTGGCCAACGCCCTGTCCCTGGCCTCGCTGGCCTTCAAACGCCTGGCCAAGGGGCAGAATTACGCCTCGGTAAACTGGAACTACCTGATGCCCGCCGGCGCCGGCCTGGTGCATCCCCACTTCCAATTGGCCGCCGGCAAGGCCCCCACCCGCTTCCAGGCCGCCCTGCGCGGCCACGCCCGCGCCCATGCCCGCGCCCAGGAGGGCGCCGACATCGCCGCCGACTACATCCAGGCCGAGCGTCAGGCCGGCGAGCGTTGGCTGGGGCGGCTGGGGCCGGCGGCCTGGCTGACGCCCTTCGCCCCCCGGGCCATCTTTGACGTCATGGCCCTCATCCCCGGCGACAAGGGCCTCCTGGACCTCAAGCCGGCCCAGATCGCCAAGCTGGCCGAGGGCATCAGCCGGGTCTTGGGCTTTTTTGAGGCCGAGGGCGTGGGCGCCTTCAATATGGCCCTGCACACCCAGCTAAAGCCCGGGGCCGGCCTGCCGTGCATGCTGCGCCTGGTCAGCCGCGTGGACATACCGCCCATGGGCGTGGACGAGATCAACTACTTCGAGAAGCTGCACGACGAGATGATTACTTTCCTGCCCCCCGAGGAACTGGCCCAGCGCCTGCGCCCGCACTGGGCCGGCTGATGGCGGCGGGCAAGCCGGGCCATTGCTGGCTTTGCCTGCCCAGCGGCCAAAACGAGGCATAATCGGGCCAAGCCGGCGATGGCAGGGGGCTAAACGCCTTCGCGATGATCGCCCGAGGGAGGAATGATTATGCCTGAGCCCATGGCTGCCAGCCTGGGCGCCCTTCTGGACCGCGTGGCCCAGCAGGCGCCCCAGCGCGAGGCCCTGGTGGACCTGCCCAGCGGTGCCCGCCTGACCTACGCCCAGTTTCGCCAAGAGGCCGAAGACCTGGCCCGGGGCTTGTTGGCCCTGGGGCTGGAGCCAGGCCAGCATTTGGCGCTGTGGTCCCCCAACCGCCCTGAGTGGCTCATCGCCTGGTTCGCCGCCGCCAAGGCCGGTCTGGTGCTCACCAGCGTGGACATGGGCGCCAGCTCCCAGCAGTTGGCCTATGTGCTGGGCCAGTCCCGCGCCCGCTGCCTGATCCTGGCCCCCGGCCTGGCCGGCGACGAGTACCTGGCCACCCTGCGCCAGGTCTGCCCCGAGCTGGTGCTGCCCGCCGAGGGCGCCCTGAACTGCGAGGCCTTGCCCGATCTGCGCCAGGTTGTGGTCATGGAGGGGGCGGAAAGCCCGCCGGCCGGGGCGCTCTCCTGGGCCGGGCTCAAAAGGCTGGGGCAGGGCATCAGCCCCGCCCAGGTGCGGGCCCGCCAGGAGGCCCTGGACAGCCAGGCCGCCGCCACCCTGCTCTACACCTCCGGCACCACCGGAGCGCCCAAGGGCGTGCTCTCCTCCCACCAGGGCCTCTTGGGCACCTCGGCCTTCGGGGCCAGCAACCAGCTCCTGTCACCCAGCGACCGCCTGTGCCTGTCTGTGCCCCTGTGCCACATGTTCGGCTGCGTCTGCGTGGCCCTGGCCGGCATCATGGCCGGCGCCACCCTGGTTCTCCCCTGGCGGGCCGCCGACGCGCAGGCCACCCTGGAGGCCGTGGCCCGCGAGAAGTGCAGCGCCCTCTACGGCCCGCCTACTTCCTTCATCGCCATGATGGAGCTGCCCCAATACCGCACCCTGGAGCATGGCAGCCTGCGCACCGGCATCATGGCCGGCGCCCAGTGCCCCATCGAGGTGATGCGCCGCGTGGTGGAGGAGATGGGCGTCACCTATATCTTGAACGGCTACGGCCAGACCGAGGCCTCCTCCTGGATCGCCCAGACCCGGCCCCACGACCCCCTGGAGATTCGGGTCTCCACCGTGGGGCGGGCCATCGACGGCGTGGAGTTGAAGATCATCGACCCGGCCACGGGCCAGGCCCTGGGGCCGGGGCAGGTGGGCGAGATATGCGCCCGGGGCTACAACATGCTGGGCTATTACCAGATGCCCGCCGCCACCCACGCCGCCCTGGACCCCGATGGCTGGCTGCACACCGGCGACCTGGGCAGCCTGGACCAGGAGGGCTATCTGCGCATCTCCGGCCGGCTCAAGGAGGTCATCCGCCGGGGCGGGCAGATCATTTTCCCCGCCGCCGTGGAGGAGGTGCTCTTCACCCACCCGGCCATCAACAACGCCCAGGTCTTCGGCGTGGACCACGACGAGCTGGGCGAGGAGGTGGCCTGCTGGATCCGGCTGGAGAAAGGCGCCAGCCTGAACGCCGGCGCGGTGCGCGCCTTCCTGATCGGCAAGGTGCCCGAGAGCCATGTGCCCGCCTACTACAAGTTCGTGGAGGGCTTCCCCATGACCCCCGTGGGCAAGATTCAGAAGTTCCGCCTCAAGGAAATGTTCGCCCAAGAACGGGGCGCCTCCGGGGCTTGATAGGGCTACAAGTTGAAAAGACTTGAAATTTTGCCCGCGAACCGCTATTAATGTATAGGCGATCCGCCCCTTGAAGGGGCTAAAGGGAAAGGAGGCGTCCCCATGGATGCCGAAGATATCCGCCGCCGCAACTTCAGCCGCAGCTTCCGGGGCCTGGACCCCCAGGAGGTGCAGTCGGTGCTGGAGCAGGCCGCCGAGAGCATGGGCCACCTGCAAAGGGAGGCCGAGACCCTGCGGCACGAGGTGGAGGAACTGAAGAAGGACCTGCAAGAGTACCGGGGCCGCGAGCAGAGCCTGGAGGCGGCCCTGGCCCAAACCCGTCAGGTGTCGGAAAGCATCAAGAGCAACGCCGAGCGCGAGGCCCAGCTACTTATCGCCGAGGCCGAGTTGCAGGCCGAGAAGACCCTGGGCCAGGCCCACAACCGCCTGGCCCAGATTCACGACGACATCGCCGAGCTGAAACGCCAGCGCGCCCAGTTCGAGGTGCGCTTGCGCTCCCTGGTGGAGGCCCACCTCAAGCTGTTGGACGTGGAGCGCGACCGCGACCGCGAGTTGGCCGAGCTGGAAGACAAGATCAAGTTCCTACGCTCCCCCTCCTAATTCAGGATGGCAATCAAATCCGTCCATGGCTTTGATTGCCTGTTCGCCGGGCAAAGAAGTGTTTTTGCCCGGCCTCCCGGATGCCGGCGCGCCCGGCGGGCCAGCCAGGGCCCGCTCACTAACGTGCGTCCGAGCTTTTTCTTTGCTCGCAACCTGCTCTGAGAACATGCTGGCGGTCAAGGCCCAGGACGGCGGAGCCAGCTTCAGTGTGCGGGTGGTCCCTCGGGCCTCCCGCGATCAGTTGGGGCCGGTGCAGGAGGGCGCGCTCTCGGTGCGCCTCAGCGCCCCGCCCGTGGAGGGCGCGGCCAATGCCGCCCTGGTCAAGCTCCTGGCCAAGCGCCTGGAGGTGGCCAAGGGCCGGGTGCGGGTCATCGCCGGCGAGCATTCCCGCCAAAAACGTCTATGGGTGGAGGGGCTGGAGCCAGCCGAGGTGCTCCGCCGGCTGGGGCTGTGAGCGTGGCCGCTGGTCCACGCCCGCCATGCCTGGTGGCCTTGACCCTGTTTCTGGCCCTGCTGGTCTGCCTGGCCATCCCCAACGCCCGGGCCGCCGACTCCCCGGCCCTGCCGCCGTTGACCGTGCAGGCCGCCACGCCCCAGTTGGAGGCTTATGTGCGCCAGATCGTGCGGGAAACGGCCCCGCGCCTGGCGGCCTGGATCGGGGCCAGCCCACCCCGGCTCAAAATCGTGGTCGCCGCCAGCGAGGAGGACTTCAAGGCCCGGGTGGCGGAGCTGGACGGCCCCCACTGGGCCGCCGGCCTGGCCGTGCCCCGCCAGGGGCTGATCCTGCTGCGCTCGCCACGTCAGCTCATCGAGCCGGGGCAGTTCCGCCCGCTCCTGGCCCATGAGCTGACCCACCTCTACCTGGCCGCGGCCCTGCGCCAGCGCGAACACCCCCTGTGGCTGGAGGAGGGGCTGGCCATGTACGCCTCGGGAGAGGGCGGCTGGGAACGGGCGGCGGTGATGGCCAAGGGCGTGTTGCAGGGCCGGCTGTTGCCCCTGGCCGAGTTGGAGGAGTCTTTTCCCCAGGACTCGGACCAGGCTTCCCTGGCCTATGCCCAGTCCTACTACCTGATTTCCTTTCTGCTCAACCACCACGGCCCGGAGGTTTTCCCCAAGATCATCGCCAGCCTGGCCCAGGGCAAGGCCATGACCACCGCCCTGCGCGAGGCCACCGGCCAGGGGCTCTACGCCCTGGAGCAGGACTTCAAGGCCGAGATGACCAGCCGCTTCTCCTGGCTGACCGTGGCCACCGCCGGCGGCACCCTGTGGGTGCTGATCTCTCTGGCGGCGGCCTTTGGCCTGGTGGCCCGGCGCCGGGCCCAAAAGGCGCGCATGGCGTCCATGGCCGACGGCGAGGACAGCGGCGGCGTGCACCAGATGCGCCGGCGCTGGCCGCCGGGGCCGCGGCCCCGCTGGCGGAAGGAGGCGGCTCCCCAGGCCGGCCCTGGCCAGGCGGAGCCGGTCAGCCCGGCGGAGGCAGGTAATGAGGGCGATGGGAAAGGAACCGGCTGATGGCCGTGGGGATGCAAACAAAAGGGCGGGGATAACCCCGCCCCAGCGAAAACTATGAGAAAATTGAAGGGTTGTCCCTGCCAAAACCTCCGCGCCCTAGGCGCTGTGGGGGCAGCCCAGGTAATCCAGGGACTCGTCGTGCATCTGGAGGTCTTGCAAGCGCTGGCGGGCGGCGGCGCACTCGAAGTTGAGGCTGCAATGCAGCATGCACACCGAGTCGCCGCGCTCAAACTCGCCGAAGCAGTCGATGCGGTCTTCCAGGTCCCGGGGTTGCAGGCGTCTGGCCAAGAGCTTCCTCGCTAGCGTTTGCCGCTTAAGCGTCCCTGGGGGGTTCCACGGGGCGCCGATAAGCACAGGCTGTTGCCCGATATTGTAATGATCCTTCGACCATTGCGCCAGTGGCGAGTCGACTTTAGGGGGCCTAGTTTATAAATACCCGCCTGAACTCACGAATATCGTGCAGGGCCAGGCCGGCCCCCATCACCACGCAGGTGAGCGGGTCCTCGGCTATGCGCACCTTGATATGCATGTCCTCCTGGATCAGCTTGTCCAGGCCGCGGATCAAGGCCCCGCCTCCGGCCAGGGTCAGCCCCTCCTCGGCCACGTCGGCGGCCAGCTCGGGGGGAGTCTTCTCGAAGGCCCGGCGCACGCTCTCCACGATCACCGACACCGGCTCGGACATGGCCTCGCGCACCTCGTCGTCGGTAAGCGTCACGGTGCGGGGAATGCCGTTGACCAGGTCCTTGCCGCTGATGTCCATGGACAGGTGCTCATCCAGGGGGAAGGCGGAGCCGATCTGTATCTTGACGTTCTCGGCCGAGTTCTCGCCCACCAGCATCTGGTACTTGCGCTGGATGTAGCGCATGATGGCCTCGTTGGCCTCGTCGCCGGCCACGCGCACCGACTCGGAATAGGCCGTGGAGAACAGGGATATGACCGCCACCTCGGTGGTGCCGCCGCCAATGTCCACGATCATGCAGCCCCGGGGGCGGTCCACGGGCAGCCCGGCGCCGATGGCCGCGGCCATGGGCTCCTCGATGAGATATATCTCGCGGGCGCCGGCCTGCTCGGCGCTCTCGATCACGGCGCGTTTTTCCACCTGGGTGACGCCCGAGGGCACGCCGATGAGCATGCGCGGTTTGAGCACGCCGGCCGCCGAGCGCACCTTGTTGATGAATTCCTTTATCATCAGTCGGGTAAGGTCGAAGTCGGCGATGACGCCGTCCTTCAAGGGGCGGCTGGCCAGGATGGTGGGATTGGCCCGGCCCAGGTACTCCTTGGCGGCGTGACCCACGGCGATGGTCTTGCCGCTGTCGCGCTGGATGGCCACCACCGAGGGCTCGTTGAGGACCACGCCCTTGCCCTTGATGTAGATCAGGGTGTTGGCAGTGCCTAGGTCCATGGCCAAGTCTTTGCCGAACAGACCTAGCAGCTTGCTGAAGAACATTCGTTTGCCCTCCGAGAAACGGTGCGTCCCTCAAGACCCCTTGACGGAGTTGAGGCGGTAATGATCTATGGTGGAGGCCACCCGGTGGCCCGCCAACTGCAAGGCCCGCTCTTCTTCCTCGTCGATGAGCCTTTCGGTGCGGCCGGCGAAGGCCCACACCCCGGCCAGGCTGCGCCAGGCCAAAAGCGGCACCCCTACGAAGGCATTGTACCCCCGCATGGGCTCGTCTGGCGAGATGAGATAGGATTTTCCCTTGAGCGGGTTGAGCCGCGAGTGGGTCAAGGGGCGCATTTCCCTAAGCACCCAGCCCACCAGGCCCTGGCTGACCGGGAAGGACCGCCCGCGCAGCGTGCTTAAGGAGGGGCCTTCCACCGCCTCCACCGTGAACTGCTTGCGCCCGGGGTGCAGCAGGCATAAAAAACCCATGGACAGCCCGGTGTAGCGCCGTCCGGCGTCCAGGGTTTCGGCGTAGTAGTCGCGGGGGTCGGCAAAGGCCATGGTGGCGTTTTCGATGTCGTACATCAAATCCAGGATGCGCCCGTACATGGCCTCGCGGCTAGAAGTCTCCTGGTGCATGACCAGGTGGGCGAAGAACTTGGCGAAGTCGCGCACGACCTTCTTTTCGCGCTCGCCGAAGACCTGGCGGTTCTTGGTGTCCACCACCAGCACGCCCACCTCGCCCACGGGCATGGCCAGGAAGGCCTTGATACCTTCGTCCTCGTCGTACATGCGGGTGGCCGTGGCCCCCTGCTGGTAGCGGTCCACGTCCACGATGCGCCCCGATTTGGCCACATAACCCACCAGCCCCTCGCTGGGGGCGATGGCGGCCTCGGCCCGGAAGGAGCGGCTCAAGGTGTACCAGGCCACGGCTTTCAGGTTCTCGCCGCCGCGCTCGCGCAGAAAAAGCGCCGCCGTGAAGGCCTCCGTCAGGTCGGCCAGCAGGTTGATGGCATCGGTCAATTCGTGACGTTGGTCCATGGACACCGGGTCCGCGGGGTGGGGCAGTTTAACAGCAGTCGCCGCAGAACTTGGCATAGGACCGGTCGTAGGTGCGCTCGCCCTCGGGGCTGAAGAAGCACCCCGGGATCTGCCGCATCTGGCGGTGATAGGCCACGCACTGGCAGCACAGTCCCTGCTTGTCGCAGGAGGAGTAGGAACAGGTGCAGGTGCTTAAGTTGGCCTGGAGGTTGGGGCAGCCCTTTTTCATCTTCTGGTAGTCGGGCAAAACACCCTCGCTTCCTGATGCCCTGTGGAAAGCAGTCTCTCGGCCTTTCTTCCTCGCCGAAGATACTGTATATAGGTTTAAAGTTAGTGTCAACCACCGAATGATGGGGTTGCCCCCGACAGGGCTCTTGGCCTGGCCGCCCCAGGGGCCAAGCCGGCAAAGGAGCGTCATGCCCGAACTGCCAGAGGTCGAGAGCGTGCGCCGCACCCTGATGCCCCGCATCCAGGGCCGGCGCATCGCCAAGGTCAACGCCCCCCAGAACAAGCTCATCCGCCCCAGCCACAAGGCCTTCTGCAAGGGCCTGCCTGGCCGCCGCGTGCTGGGCTCCGACCGCCGGGGCAAGCTGCTGATGCTTCAGCTGGAGGGCGGGGCCTACCTGGCCGTGCACCTGGGCATGACCGGCCAGCTCATCATGGCCGCCCACCGCCCCCAGGCCGACCACGTGCACGTGACCATCGCCTTCGACGACGGCGGCGAGAGCCTCTACTACCGCGACGTGCGCCGCTTCGGCTTCCTGGCCTTTTGCCCCGACCGGGCGGCTCTCTTGGCCGGCCCCCTGGCCAACATGGGCCCCGACGCCCTGGGCATGGAGGCCGGGCTTTTCGTGGAGCGTCTGGCCGGGCGGCGGGTGCCGCTCAAGAGTCTGCTCCTGGACCAGCGGGTGCTAGCCGGGGTGGGCAACATCTAC
>JAKAGJ010000475.1 GCA_021815655.1 Deltaproteobacteria bacterium
CAAGGCCATCGAGAACGCCCAGCGCAAGGTGGAAGGCCGCAACTTCGAGATCCGCAAGCAGCTGTTGGAGTACGACGACGTGCTCAACAAGCAGCGCGAGGTGATCTACGCCCAGCGGCGCATGGCGCTCTCCGGCGAGGGCGTGCACGAGGCGGTGCTGGAGATGATCGAGGATCTGTGCCTGGAGCTGGCCGGCGAGCACGCCGAGCAGGGCAAGCCGCCCAGCGACTGGAACCGCGAGGCCCTGGAGGCGGCCGCTGCCGGCGGTCTGGGCTTCAAGCCCGACCTGGGCGACCAGGAGGCCTGGACCCTGGAGGGCCTGGGCCAGATGCTGAACGAGCAGGCCCAAGCCCTCTACCTGGCCAAGTTCGACCTGTACGGCCAGGAGACCATGTCCTATCTGGAGCGCATGATTCTTTTGCAGGTGGTGGACAGCCTGTGGAAGGACCACCTGCTCAACATGGACTACCTCAAGGAGGGCATCGGCCTCAGGGGCTACGGCCAGAAAGACCCCCTGCGCGAGTACCAGCGCGAGGGTTACGACATGTTCATGGGCATGGTGGAGCGGATCAAGCAGGAGACCGTCTCCATGCTGCTGCGCCTGCAACTCAGGCGCGAGGAAGACGTGGAAACCCTGGCCGCCCAGGAGGACGTTCCGCTCACCTACTCCGGCGGCGATGGCGCGCCCGAGCCCAAGAAGCGCAAGAACGCCAAGGTGGGGCGCAACGACCCCTGCCCCTGTGGCAGCGGCAAGAAATACAAGAAGTGCTGCGGCAAGGGCAAGTAGCCTAGTCCCCGCGCCGCTGCCCCCCTCCCCGCGCCCGCCCGGCGCGGGGTTTTTATTGGCCGACGCTCGCGGCAACAATTCTCAAAAACATCCGCAGCCCACAGGTCTATTGACGGCGGCCGCCGCCACGGGGGAAGATGAAACAACAGCTTTTGGTTACCTGCCAGCCGCGGTAATCCATGCGCAGCGGGTCAAGGACGCCCGGCCGCCCCACCGAGGTGGGGGCCGGGCATTTCATTCAAGGCGGGAGGTAGGCGCGCCAGGCCTGGCCTCCCGGAAAGGAACGGGGGAATGGCGCTCAAGCAGATAGGCTACGACGAGGTCAGATCACTCATGCAGCCCGGCGATGTCATCGCCTACGGCGGCTATACCTGGGTATCGGAGATCATCAAGTGGTCCACGCGCTCCAAGGTCTCCCACCTGGGCGTGATATTGCAGACCAGGGCGCTCAGCGAAAAAAGCCAGACCCGCTTTTTCAACCTGGTGGTGGAATCCACCAAGTGGAACGGCTTCGTGGGCGTGGGGCAAGGGCGCTTAAGCGACCGCCTGAACTCCTACCACGGCGAGGTCTGGTGGCTGCCGCTCAAGCCCCAGGTGCGCCAGGCCTTCGACGAGGGGACCTTCTTCGACTTCATCTATGGCAGCCAGTACAGGCCCTTCGACCTGCCCCAAGCAGTGCAGGCGGCCATTGATTTTGCCGGCCGCCACGGCAGCGACGTCCATGATTCCTTCCACAACCAGGAGGACCTGAGCAAATTCTACTGCTCGGAGCTGGTGGCCGCGGCCCTGGAGGCCGCCGGCGTGGTGCCCAAAGTCAACACCTCGGAGGTCACCCCCATCGACCTGTGCCAATGGAACCTGTTCCAGGACGACTACTACCAGCTCAAGAAGGCCAAGGACGAGGACCAGGCCACCGAGATCCCGCGCTACAACAGTCTGGACCCGGGCCTGTGGGTGGGCTAGAGAGCCGACGTTCCATCAAGCACCTCGGGGGGAGGCTGTCCTCCCCAAAGGGGCAATAAGCAAGGAGACACGTCATGCTGATCGCCATTAGCGACTTGCACTTCGTGGATCAAACCGCCGGGGCCAACCCCTTCGCGGGCAGCGCCTTTGATCTGTTTTTCGAGGACATGGACTGGTACTTAAGCCGCCGCCCGCAAGTCGAGTCCGTGGAATTGCTCCTGGTGGGAGATATCTTCGACCTCCTGCGCACCAACGGCTGGCACCAGGATAAACAGGGGCAGGCCCTACCCCTGGAGGACCGGCCTTGGGGCCAGCGAGGCCTACAGCTACAGAAGCAGGCCGCCCAAGACCCCATGCAACCCACGGCCGGCCCCATGTTCAGCAGGGCCGAGGCCATCTTGGCCGACATCATCGCCGCCGCCCAGAATCAGCTCCAGGCATTTACCCAGGGCGTGGCCAGGATCAGGCAACGGGTGCCCAACACCAGCGTGATCTACATGCAGGGCAACCACGACCGCCTGCTAAACCTGCACCCCAAGCTGCGCCGCATGGCCCGCCAGGCCTTGGGCATGCCCGTCGGCGACGACCTGTTCCCCGAAGCCATGGCCTTTGACGAATACGGGGTCTATGCCACCCACGGCCATCAATACGACCCTTACAACTTCGGCGGCGCCTTGCCCGACGGCAGGCAAGACCTGGCGCTGGTGCCCATTGGCGATGCCATCACCTCCGAGCTGTTCAGCCGCATCCCCTTGGCGGCCAGGGAACAGGCCCAGGCCATGCCCTCCCCGCTTCCGCCGGCGGAGATACAGGCCATGTGCCAGGGGCTGCAACAAATGGACAACGTGCGTCCCATGATCGCGGTTCCCCAGTGGCTGCATTCCCAGGCCCAGGGGTTGCCCCAGTTCCAAGAGCCCATCGCCAAGGCCGTGCAAAAGGTATTTAAAGAATTCAACGATATACCCTTCGTGAAGGCCTGGTCGGCCCAGGGAGGCCACCCGCTGGCGATCAAGGTGTTTTTCGAGTGCCTGGAACACTTCAACTTCAGCATCATCAGCCGGCTGTTGGAAACCCTGTCCGGGCTGTTGAAGGATTATGCCGCCAAGGACCCCAGGCCCCAGGCGGCGGCCGAGATTGCCGCCCAGTACCCGGCGGACGCCAAGTACGTGCTCATGGGGCACACACACGAGCCCAAGCAGAGCGCCCTGGCGGTGAGCGGCCCCATTCTGGGCCTGCAAAAGCCCCAGGTATACCTGAACACCGGCACCTGGCGCCCCCGGCAGCATCAGTGCCTGGAGCACGGAGACTTCATCCAGTGGAAGGACCTGACCTACGTGGTGGTGTACAAGAAAAATGAGCGCGACGGCGGCAACGCCCTGCCGGTCTTTGACACCTGGACCGGCAAGCTCTACAGCTAACCACCTGATACCACGTGACGTTAAAACGTAGAGTTTGAACGCCAATTGACATGCGGGCCAGGGATGGCCCGT
>JAKAGJ010000476.1 GCA_021815655.1 Deltaproteobacteria bacterium
CCTACTTGCCGGCCAAAAATCGCAGCCATTCCCCAAGACTGGAAAAAAATATGAATTGCCAGGCGCTTACCCTTGGGTCGAACGCCCGCGCGTCGCCCGGCGCGCCGCCCCATGACCACGGGCTGGCCCTCCTGGGGCATCATTGCCACCGGCATCCATGATTCCCAGGCAACCAGGCGGGAGCGCGTCACATGGTGACCGCCGGCCCTGGTCATGACCATGAAGACCGGCCGTGGCGCATTATTCTTTCATGCGATAACGAGAAGAAAGGGTGATTACCCTTGGGGCGGGAGGTTGTTCTGTGGAGGCCTGACGGCGCAAGCGAGCATCACCTGCTGCGCGCTAGCGATCATCAACGGTTGGTGATTCGCAAGATGCGGCCGCTGATGTCATGGGGCTGGCGCACCGAAAAGTTCAGGGTGCTGGCGCCGTAGTTGACCGCGCAGTCGTTGGCCAGCCTCTCGAATGAACTCCGGCCGGGATCGGCGATAAGTATGAGCCGCACCCCCGAGGCCAGGGCCTGGTCTATCATGGGCAGGACCTGTTCCGGCATCTCATCCCAAAAGCATATGTCAGCCCCCATCAGCAGGTCTATGCCTTGCAAATCCTGGGCGGTCAGGTTTTCGTAGCGCTTGCACTGGGTGGCCACCTGGACTTGGTTCAGCTCGGCGTGCAGGCGCAGGTAGGGAAAGACTTCCGGGTCGGCGTCCACGCAGGTCACCGTGGCCTGGAGGTTTTTGGCGCAGTAGATGCCCGCCAATCCCCACCCGCAGCCCACATCCATGACCCGCAGGCCGGGCGGGGTGCGCAGGGACCGGAGGTAGTCCATCAATAGCCAGCAGGAGGTCCAGACCCGGTAGCCGAAGTCCCTGGGGGAATGCAGGCGCTTGAGCTGCCGGATGCGGGTGTGCCGGCTATGGTAGAAGCTCACCCCGTGGCAGGTTTTTTCCTCGGGCCACGGTTGGGGCATAAATCACTTACTCCACGCGCGGGGGCCATTACTTGGGCCTGGTAAAAGCCAACAGGCTGTTTTTCAACAGCCTGTTGGCGGGGCAAGGTCGGCTTTCCGTGACACCCTTTAGGCGGCGATCCTGGACCTGCGTCCCCGGCCCTGGGGCCGCGCCACCGCCGCCGGGACCCGCGCTGGGGGGGGGCTGCCCGCCACGCCATAGGAACGCGCGTCCTGCACCGGCACCGCCTGATGGATCAGGCGCTCGATGTTGCGCAGATAGGTTCTTTCCTGGGAATCGCAGAAGGATATGGCCACGCCGTCGGCCCCGGCCCGGGCGGTGCGGCCTATGCGGTGCACATAGCTCTCGGGTTCATTGGGCAGATCGTAATTGATAACGTGGGTGATTCCTTCCACGTCGATGCCGCGGGCGGCGATGTCGGTGGCCACCAGGACCCTGGTGCGTCCGCTGCGGAAATTGGCCAGGGCGGAGAGCCTGGCGTTCTGCGACTTGTCGCCGTGGATGGCCTCGGCCTGCACCTGGCTGTGCACCAGTTGGCGGACCACCCGGTCGGCGGCGTGCTTGGTGCGGGTAAAGACCAGCACACGCTCGGTAAGGCTGTCTTTCAGCACCTCGCCCAACAGGATCCGCTTGTCCACCTGGGCCACGAAAAGCACCCGCTGGTCGATGCGACCCACGGGTGTGGCGCCAGGAGTGACCTGGACCTTCACCGGGTTCACCAGGATGCTGCCGGCCAGCTTGGCGATGGCCTCGGGCATGGTGGCCGAAAAGAACAGGCTTTGGCGCTGTTTGGGGATCATGGCCAGAACGCGCTTGATGTCGGGCAGGAAACCCATGTCCAGCATGCGGTCGGCCTCGTCCAGGACAAAGACTTCCAGGCCGCCCAGGCGCAGATGCCCCTGGTTGATGAGGTCCAACAGCCGGCCCGGGGTGGCCACCAGGACGTCCACCCCCCGGGCGCAGGCCCTGACCTGGGGGACCTGACTCACGCCTCCGAAGACCACCGCCAGGTTCAGGCGCAGGTGGCAGCCATAGGCCCTGAAGCTGTCGGCCACCTGCAAGGCCAGCTCACGCGTGGGGGTGAGCACCAGGGCGCGGACGTTGCGCGCGGCGGGGCGCTGGCCGCCGGAGGACAGCCGGTGCAGGATGGGCAGGGCGAAGGCGGCGGTCTTGCCGGTCCCGGTCTGGGAACACCCCAGCAGGTCGCGTCCTTCCAGCAGAGGGGGTATGGCGGAGGCCTGCACGGGCGTGGGCTTCTGGTAGCCCAGGGCGCTCAAGGCGCGCTGCAAGGGCGCGCTGAGGGCCAAATGAGCGAAGGAAATATCGGGCATGCGGTGGTTACTTCTTCCCTGAGAGGTGGGGCGCTATAGCCTGGAGGCTCCACCCCTGGTTTTTGAAGCCCGACCCCGCCCCGGCTCAGCCGAGGCGGGGTCGTCTAACATGTGCGGAGGAATGTGGGACGAGACTACCAGCGTTGAGACTGGCGGGGCTCCCGAGGCTTGGCCTCGTTGACCTTCAAGGACCGGCCGTCCAGATCGACGCCGTTCAGGGCCTGGATGGCCGCCTGCGCCGCGCCGGAATCCATTTCCACGAAGCCGAAGCCCCGGGGACGGCCGGTTTCGCGGTCCTCGATCAACTTGACCGATTGCACGGCGCCATAACGCTCAAAAAGCTGGCGGATGGACTGCTCGCTGGAGTCAAAAGACAGATTGCCCACGTAAATGCTGATTCCCATTCTTAACGGTTCCTTTGAAAAAAAGTTGCCCTTCCCTCTGGGGAAGGATCATAACCAGTAAGCCTAATTTTTTCTGCTGAGATGGGCGCGAATTGGCTGGCGCGTCTAGCGGATATTTGGGCTGAGTGGTCTGTGTGCTTTTGCAGTGTACAAGATTCTCATGGTTTGTCAAATATATCTCGGCAGGGTCAGTGGCGGGCGGGCTGAACTTAAACCGCGCCGGGTCCCATCCCTGCCGGGCGAGGGTGGCGTATCCCCGGGGCGGCTACGCCACGGCCGCGCGGCCGCTCGCCACAAGAAAAGCCAGGGGTTTTTAGCCCAGCAGGTGGGCCTGGCGCACGCAGACGCCAAGGCAACACCCCGTTAGCCTGTCCTGGTTCCCAACTGACCTGCCACGGCGCCTCAGGGCAACCGATTTTTTCCCCTATCCACCCCACTTATCGGCCACGCGATAAAACCGTACGCGGTTTTGTGTGAGCATACAGCACGGTGGCACCCTCCAGGGGTAGCCACCCAGGTCAGGATG
>JAKAGJ010000477.1 GCA_021815655.1 Deltaproteobacteria bacterium
TCTTATTCCCCGGCGCCACCCTCACCCCCCCCGAGCAGACTTATGACGCCGTGGTCAAGGGCATCGCGGACATCGGCATGGCGGTGCTCAGCTACACCAAGGGGCGATTCCCCATGAGCGAGGTGATCGACCTGCCCCTGGGCTACAAGAGCGGCTTGCAGGCCACTCGCCTGGCCAACGCCTATCTGCAAAAATTCCAGCCCAAGGAACTCAGCGACGTCAAGATTCTCTACCTGCACGCCCATGGGCCGGGCATCCTGCACACCAAGACGCCGGTGGAGAAGCTGGAGGACCTCAAGGGCCTTAAAATCCGCTGCTCCGGCACCAGCGCCAAGGTGGTCAGCGCCCTGGGGGCCACCCCGGTGGCCATGCCCCAGAACGAGTCCTACGATGCCCTGCAAAAGGGCGTGGTGGACGGCCTTATGACCCCCATCGAATCCCTCAAGGGCTGGAAGTTCGCCGAGGTGGTCAAGTACACCACCCAGAACTTCGGCTCGGCCTACACCCTGGGCTTCTTCGTGGCCATGAACAAGAAGAAGTGGGACTCCCTGGGCCCGGAGCTCCAGAAGATCATCGAGCAGGTCGACCAGGAGTGGATCGATAAGACCGGCAAGGCCTGGGATGACTTCGACAAGATCGGCACCGAGTTCACTTTGTCCATGGGCAACAAGATCATCCCCCTGTCCAAGGAGGAGGACGCCCGCTGGGTCAAGCAGGTGCAACCGGTGCTGGAAGAGTACGTGGCCGCCATGCGGGCCAAGGGCCTGCCCGGCGCCGAGGCCCTGAAGTTCTGCCAGGATTTCCTCAAGGCCAATCCCCAGTAAGCCGCCAGCTCTGGTCTCTCGGCTGGTCTGGGAAAAAGGGATGATTATGGAGCGAATCGGCAACCTGGTGCGCGCCGTGGCCCGGCTCTGCTACAGCGTGGCGGGCCTGGCCCTGTGCGGCATCGTGCTACTGACGGTAACGGACGTGTTCTTGCGGCTCTTGCGCCACCCCATCGTGGGGGCCTATGAGATGGTGGGCCTCTTGGGGGCGGTGGTCATCGGCATGGCCATCCCCCAGAGCACCCTGGACCGCGGGCATGTGCTCATGGACTTTCTCACCGCCCGATTTCCCCGGCGGTTGCAGGTCTTCCTGGAGGTCACGACCCGCATCCTGGGCGCGGGGCTGTTCCTGCTCATCGCCTTCAACCTCTGGGACCTGGGCGATGACCTGCGTCTGGCCGGCGAGGTCTCGCCCACCCTGCAAATACCCCAGTTCCCCGTGGCCTACGGGGTGGCGGTCAGCGCCCTCATACAGTGCCTGGTGCTGTTGGTCATGGCCCTGGAGAGCGGGAGGAGCAAGTCATGAGCGAGCTGGCGACCCTGGCGGTCATCCTCACCTTTCTTTTCTCCCTCTTCGCCCTGGGCCTGGAGATCGGCTTCGCCATGGCCCTGGCCGGCTTCATCGGCTTCGGGATCATGGTCAACTGGGACGCGGCCCTGAACCTCCTGGCCAAGGACCTGTTCTCGGTCTTCAGCTCCTACGGCTTCACGGTCATCCCTCTGTTCGTGCTCATGGGCCAACTGGGGGCCAACGGCGGGGTGGCCCGCGACCTCTACCGCGCGGCCTACAAGTTCATCGGCCACCTGCCCGGCGGCCTGGCCATCGGCACCGTGGGCGCGGCCACGGCCTTCAAGGCCATCTGCGGCTCCTCGCCGGCCACGGCGGCCACCTTCGCCTCCATCGCCGTGCCGGAGATGAACCGCTACGGCTATGACGAGCGCCTAAGCTGCGGCACCGTGGCCACCGTGGGCACCCTGGGCATTCTGATCCCCCCCAGCGTGGTCTTGATCGTCTACGGCATTCTCACCGAGACCTCCATCGGCAAGCTGTTTTTGGCCGGCATCATCCCCGGCCTGATAATGGCCGCCTCCTTCGTCATCACCCTGGTGGTCTGGACGCGCATCAACCCCAAGCTGGGCCCCAAGGGCGAGCGCTCCACCTGGTCCGAGCGCTTCCGCTCCCTGCCGCCCATCCTGTGGGTGCTCATCATCTTCCTGGTGGTGGTGGGCGGCCTGATGGAGGGCCTGTTCACACCCACCGAGGCCGGCAGCGTGGGCTGCTTCGCCGTGATGGTCCTGACCATCATCAAGCGCGAGATGTCCAAGGCGCGCTTCTTGAAAGCCGTCAAGGACACACTGCGCATCTCCTGCATGGTCATCACTCTTATCGCCGGCGCCACGGTGCTGGGGCACTTTTTCCTCATCACCCGCACTCCCTACTACGTGGCCACCTGGCTGGAAGGGCTCAACTCGCCGCCCCTGGTGGTCATGCTCATCATCATCGCGGTATACCTGATCGGCGGCTCCTTCATCGAGCATCTGGCCTTCCTGATCCTCACCACGCCCATTTTCCTGCCCGTGGTCATCAAGCTGGGCTACGACCCCATCTGGTTCGGCATCATCGTCAGCGTGGTGACCATGATCGGCGTGGTGCTGCCGCCCATGGCGCTCAACGCCTTCGTGGTCTCGGGCGTGACGGGGGTACACCGCAGTATCATCTTCAAAGGCATCTATCCCTTCATAATCGGCATGACCATCTGCCTGTTCATCTACCTGCTGTTTCCCCAACTGTCCCTCTGGCTGCCCAACCATTTCATGCGCTAAGGCCGCAGGAAAGCAGGAGAGCAACCCATGGCCATCATCACCATTTCCCGCCTGGCCGGCAGCCTGGGAGACGAGATCGCCCAGGCCCTGGCCGCGCAGTGCGGGTACCGGCTGATAACCCACCAGGATTTTCAGCAGGGCGCCGCGGCCCACGACCCAGACCTGGCCGCCCGGTTGGAACGCTTTCTTAACGAGGAGGGACCGGGGTTCTTCGAGCGGCTGTTCTTCGGCACTCCGGCCTATCACAGCCTGTACCAGGCCCTGGTGCTGGAAATGGCCGCCCAGCGCCGGGTCATCATCGTGGGGCGCGGGGCGCAGATAGCCCTGGGCGATATCCCCCAGGTGCTGCGGGCGCGCGTGGTGGCCCCCACCCAGCGCCGGGTGCTGCGTCTCTGCGGCACCCAAGGCATGAACGCCCAGGAGGCGCTGGAATTCATCCGCCGCCACGACCATCAACGAGAAACCCTGGTGCGCCAGATATATCAGCGCGACCCCGACCACTGGCGGCTCTACGACCTGGTGCTCAACACCGACCGCCTGGACCTGGAGGCGGCGGCGGCCGCCATCCGGGAATTGGCCGAGC
>JAKAGJ010000007.1 GCA_021815655.1 Deltaproteobacteria bacterium
GGGCTGGGGGGAGAGGATAAGCGCGGAGGTTGCGGTGGCAGCCTATCAAAAGGGTGACTACGCCACCGCCCTGAGGCAGTTTCGTTTCCTGGCCGAGTCAGGGGATGCGGGAGCCCAATACAACGTGGGGTATATGTACGACACGGGCAAGGGCGTACAGGCAAGCTATGAGGAAGCGGTCAAGTGGTATCGCAAGGCCGCCGAGCAGGGATATCCCCATGCCCAAAACAGCCTGGGTGATATGTACGCCGCCGGCCAGGGGGTTCCGCAGGACTATGAGGAAGCCTACAAGTGGTTTGCCCTGGCCGCCAATCAAGGCATCACCACGGCGGCGCAATACCGGGATATGATGGCCGCCAAGTTGAGCGGGACCCGTCTGGCCGAGGCCAAGCGCCTGGTGGCCACCTTCCAACCCACCAAGAGATGAACGGCGCAACGTCGCTTAGTCCCTGCCATTCAGGCGATGTCTTTCCGGTAAACCGGTCTGGCCACCAGGTGAGAATCCAGCTTTTTTGAAGTGCCCTCGACTGGACGTTCGGCAGGGCGTCAGGGGATGCATTCCGGGGGCTCCCTGCCGTCTCATTACCTATGCCAGGGCAAAAAGCCCGCTGGCCAAGGCCCCTCTCGGGGCATATCTCCACCACCGCCCAGCCATGCCCCGCCCGCCGCCAGGCAAACCAACTCCGCTGTCCGCCAAGCCATCTCGGCGTCGCGGCGAAATCTTCCCACGGCCACATGACCTGGATATCGCCAACTCTCACCACCCAAGGGGAGCCATTTTCGGTAGGACGTCAACGAAAAGACCAAACGAATTGGCCCAAGCAGAGCACCGCGCGGTGGTCATCAAGCGCCACGCCTGATTTTTGGCGGGACTTCCGAAAATATAGTGGAGTAAAGTAATAAACAAGGCTACGAATTTTGCATGGTTCGAGCGGGATGACTTTCCTTGGGATTCCCGGAAGTGTCAACCTCTGTTAGTCAATAGGTATAACCGAGGGCGCCCATGATGATGGGAGCCGTCCCACCGCCCGGACCGGCGCGGGCTGACAATGAAGTGATCGGCACGGCAATTCAACTGAGCCCCCCAGCCGCATGAAAAAAATGAACCATAGAATCGCCCGTCTGACCCTGGTGCTGGCCATCATGGCCCTGGTTGTTCCTTGGATGCCGGCCCTCAGCCATGCCCGGCAAATACCCGCCGACTTCGCCGCCGGTCTCAGCGACGAGGAAAGGACCTTCCTGGAGAGGGCCGGGCCCATCAGGGTGCACAACGAGCAGGAATGGGCGCCCATCAATTTCAACGAGCAAGGCAAGCCCAAAGGTTTTTCCATAGATTACATCAAGCTTTTGGCCGCCAAGACCGGCCTGGAAATTCAATTCATAACTCGCCCCACCTGGAACCAGTTCCTGGAAATGATCCAAAAGGGCCAGTTGGACGTGATGCTCAACATCGTCCGCAACTCGGAACGCGAGCGTTTTCTGGAGTTCACTCCTCCCTACGTAACCATGTTCCGCATGCTCTACATCGCCAAGGACTCCCCGCAGGTAAGGTCCATAAAAGACCTCTACGGCAAGCGCTTCGCCGTGCCCAAGGGCTTTCACCTGGAGCACCTGCTCAAGGCGCACCCCGAGATCGCGGTGGTGGAGGTACCCAACACCACGGCCGCCATCAAGGCCGTCTCCTCGGGCAAGGCCGACGCCCTTTTCGAGCTGATGCCGGTGGTGGATTACCTCACGCAAGAGCTGCAAATCACCAACCTCAAGGTAGGCGGCGACGCGGGGCTGGACCAGGACAAGCCCATTCCCCTGTGCCTGGCCGTGCGCAAGGACCAGAAGCTTCTGGCCAGCATTCTGGAAAAAGGCATGCGAAGGATATCCCGCGACGAGTTGCATGCCCTGAAGGATAAATGGCTTAACGTGGACCTGGGCGTCACGGCGGCCAGCGGTGAAGGGATCCCCCTGGAGTTGACGCCGGAGGAGCGAGCCTTCCTGGCTGGCAAGCGTCTGCGCCTGGGAGTGGATGCCATGCGGCCGCCTTTCGAGTTTTTTGACGACCATGGCGCCTACGCCGGCATCACGGCCGGCTTCGTGGGGGCGGTATCCCAGCGGCTGGGCCTGGAAATGGACCCGCAACGGAACATGACCTGGACCGAGGCCATGGAAAAGGTCAAGACCGGCGGGGTTGACGCCATTCCCAAGGCCACTCCCACGCCGGAGCGGGAGGAGTTCCTGATCTTCACCAGGCCCTATGCCAGCTTCCCCACGGTGATCGTCACGCGCAAGGACCGATTCGTCATCGGCCTTGAGGACCTCTACGGCCTCAGAACCGGGGTGGTCAAGGGCCTGGTGGTGGAGTCCAACTTGCGCCACGATCACCCCTCGATGAATCTGATCGCCGTCCCCAACGTGGAGGCCGGCCTGCGGCAGCTTTCCACCGGGGGCCTGGACGCCTTTGTGGACAACCTGGGACCTGTAACCTACAACATAGACAAGCTGGGGCTGGCCAACCTCAAGATCGCCGCCCCCACGCCCTACACCCAGGATTTGGCCATAGGCGTGCGCAAGGATTGGCCCTTGATGGCCTCGGCCCTGAACAAGGCCCTGGCCAGCCTGAGCAATGAGGAGAAGGCGGCCATCAAGTCCCGTTGGCTGGGCATCCAGGTGCCGACCGTGGAATGGCGGGCGATCTTGGCCTGGGGGGTGCCCGTGGCGGCCGGCCTGCTGCTGGTGATCGTCACCATCATTCTCTGGAACCGGCGTCTGGGCCGGGAGGTGCGCGAGCGCAAGAGCGCCGAGGAACGCCTGCGCGCCATGGCCGCCAATGTGCCTGGTGTCATTTTCCAGATGGAGTTGTTCGCCGACGGCCGACGGGAGTACCACTACTTGAGTCCCCGGGCGGGCGAGTTCTTCGGCGCCGACGCCGAGACGGTCATCCGCGAAAAACGCCTGCTGCCCTGGCATCCCGACGACCAGGCACGCATCCAGGAGGAGGTCGCCGCCGCCATCGCCGCCACCACGGCCCTCAACCTGGTGGGGCGGATACTCCTGCCCGGCGGCGAGATCAAATGGGCGCAGTTGACCGCCTCCGCCAGCGAGCGGGCCCAAGGGCGACACCTGACCACCGGGTTCATTCTGGATATCACCCAGCGCAAGCTGGCCGAAATGGAGTACCTGGCCAGCGAGCGCAAGATCAAGGCCATGAGCCAGGCGGTGGTGGACGCCCTGGTGATGTTGGACGCCCGGGGCCGGGTGCTGTTTTTTAACCCGTCGGCGGAGAGGCTTTTCGGCTATGACGCCCAGCAGGCCCAGGGACGCTTCATCCAAGAGATGGTCACGCTGCCCCCGGAAATGGGAAACGCCGGCCAGGGCCTGGAGCGCTTCGCCGAGGGCGGACAGGGCGCCATCCAGGGCGTGACGATGGAGACCGAAGCCCTGGACCGGGATGGACGCCGCATTCCGGTGGAGGTGAGCGTTTCCTCCTTCCAGTTGGATGATGAGTGGTTCGCCGTGGTGACGGTGCGCGATGTCAGCGAGCGGCAAGAGGCTCAACAGGCTCTCGCCAAGGAGCGCGCATTTTTCTTGGATATTCTGGAAAAGAGCCCGATAAGCATTGCGATAACCACCCAAGGCATCATTCGCTTCGTCAATCCCATCGTTCGCGAAAAATTTGGTTTTAAGATTGGCGATCCCGCGCCCAAGGTATACGTCAGGGAGGCTGATCGCGACGCGTTGATCGAAATGTTGCACCGCGATGGCATCGTGAAGAATCGCGAGGTGCAGATGTGGAGCGTCGACCACCGTCAGCTGGACATGCTGGTGACCTATCTGCCCATTACCTTCGGAGACGAAACAGGGGTTCTGGCCTGGCTGATCGACATCACCGAACGCAAGCGGGTGGAAGAGGAGATGCGCCAGTACGTGGACGACTTGGAGCGCTTCAACCGCCTGACCCTGGGACGCGAGGAGAGGATGATGGAGCTGAAGGAGGAGGTGAACAGCCTCTTGAAAATGACCGGCCAAGGCCCGAAATACAAGATCGTCGACCAGGCGCCAACGCAGTAACCGGAAAGGACGGGCTCCATGTTCAAAGAGGAGAGAGATGAACTTCAGTTCGAATGGAGCATGCTGGGTGACATCGCCGTGGGCCGGCCCAACCTGGGCAATGCCATGAACGTGGCGGTGTACCGGCTGCTGCAGTTCACGCTGCGCGATGTCCTGATAAAGGAATTGGGCCCTCAGGAGGCCGAGCGTATCTACCGCCTGGCCGGAGATTCGGCCGGGCGCCAGTTCTTCAAAAATCTGGTGACCAAAAAGGATGACTTCAACGAATTCGTGGTGGAGATACAAAAGCTCCTCTCCGACCTGAGCATCGGCATCCTGCGCGTGGAAACGGCCAACCTGGAGAACATGACCTTCACCATCACCGTGGCCGAGGACCTGGACTGCTCGGGCCTGCCCGTGAGCGGCGAGGTGGTTTGCACCTACGACGAAGGTTTCCTGGCCGGCCTGTTCAGGGAGTTCTCCGGCAGGGACTTCGAGGTCAGAGAAGTCGACTGCTGGTGCTCCGGCGACCGGGTCTGCCGCTTCGAGGTCAAGCCAAAGGCGTAACAAGATGCTTGAGGTCCAGGAAGAAATCATAGACAAGATCACCGAGGCTTTTTACCTGATCCTGCGGGGCAAGAAGCCCGCCGGCATCGTCCTGCCCGAGGATTTCCCCGACAACGAGATCAAGCAGGCGGTGGGCTACATAAACAGGTTTCTCGAAGAGTACAACGCCATCAGCCACCTGTTGCAAGCGGTGTCCAGGGGCGACATTGAGTTCCAGGCCCCCCGAGGGCACAGCTTGGTCCTCGCCTCCCTTAAAAATTTGCAAGGCAACCTGCGCCACCTGACCTGGACCACCCAGCAGATAGCCAAGGGCGACTTCAGCCACCAGGTCAACTTCATGGGCGAGTTTTCCCAGGCCTTCAACAGCATGGCCAGGCAACTGGAAAAGGCCTTTGCCGAACGCGCCAGCGCCACGGCCGACCTTCAGGCCCGCCTGGACGACCTGGGCAAGGCCCGGCGGGCCATGCTTAACATCATGGAGGACTTGGAGGAGGCCAAAAAAGGCGCCGAGGCGGCCACCCAGGCCAAGAGCGATTTCCTGGCCAACATGAGCCACGAGATACGCACGCCCATGAACGCCATCATAGGCCTGAGCCACCTGGCGCTGAAAACCGACCTCAACCCCAAGCAGCGCGACTATCTGGATAAGATACAATCCAGCGCCCAGGCTCTATTGGGCATCATCAACGACATCCTGGACTTTTCCAAGATCGAGGCCGGCAAGCTGGCCATGGAGAGCATTGAGTTCGGCCTGGACCATGTGCTGGACAGCGTGGCCAACCTGGTGGGCATCAAGTCCCAGGAAAAGGGCCTGGAGTTGTTGTTCAACGTGGACCAGCAACTGCCCAACGAGCTTCTGGGCGACCCCTTGCGCCTGGGACAGGTGCTGGTCAATCTGGCCAACAACGCGGTCAAGTTCACCAGCTCCGGCGAGATACTCATCACCGCGCGCCAGGAGCAGCGGCTGGAGGACCGGGTCCGCGCGCGCTTTTCGGTGCGCGATACGGGCATTGGCATGAGCCCTGAGCAGTGCGCCAAGCTCTTCCAGGCCTTCAGCCAGGCCGACGCCTCCACCACGCGCAAATACGGCGGCACCGGCCTGGGGCTGACCATCAGCAAGCGCCTGGTGGAGATGATGAACGGCCAGATATGGGTGGAAAGCGAGGTGGGCCGAGGCAGCGAGTTCATCTTCACCGCCGTCTTTGGCCTGGGCCAGGGACGCGCCAAGCCGGCGGCCCTGCCCGACCCCGACCTGCGTGGCCTCAAGGCCCTGGTGGTGGACGACAGCGACGCCAGCCGGGAGATCATGGTGGGGCTGCTTTCGTCCCTGTCTTTTGCGGTGGAGCAGGCCCCGGGCGGCGCCGAGGGGCTGGAGGCGGTGCGGCGGGCCGACGGCGAACGCCCCTTTGACCTGGTGTTCATGGACTGGAACATGCCGGGCATGGATGGCCTGACCGCCACCGAGAGGATCAAGTCCCAACCCGGCCTGGCCAAGAAACCCAAGATCATCATGGTCACCGCCCACGGCCGCGAGGAGGTGATGCGGCGGGTGGAGCAGGTGGGCCTGGACGGCTTTCTCATCAAGCCCGTGACCCCCTCCATGCTCCTGGATGCAATCATGGCCGCCTTCGGTAGGGAGGCCCAGGTCTCGCCACGGGGCCGGCGGCGTAGTCAGGAGTTTGAAACCCTGCCCGGCATGCGCGGCGCCCAGGTGCTCCTGGTGGAGGACAACGAGATCAACCAGCAGGTGGCTCAGGAGATACTGGAAGGCGCGGGCCTCAAGGTGACCGTGGCCGGCGACGGCCGGCAGGCGCTGGAGGCCTTGGAAGCCGCCAACTACCACGCCGTGCTCATGGACGTGCAGATGCCGGTGATGGACGGCTACACCGCCACGCGGGCCATCCGGCGACAGGCGCGGTTGGCCGACCTGCCCGTCATCGCCATGACCGCCAACGCCATGGCCGGCGACCGCGAGAAGGCTCTGGAGGCGGGCATGAACGACCACGTGGCCAAGCCCATTGATCCCGCCTTGCTCTTCGCCTCCCTGGCCCGCTGGATCAAGCCGGGGGTGCGGGGATTTAAGCCGCAAGAGGCCCCGGCGGACGCCGGTCTGGCCGCCGTCCCGGGGCCGCCGGTCGAGGAACTGCCCGAGGTTATCGAGGGCATAGATCTGCGGGAAGGCCTGATGCGGGTGGGCGGCAACGTCCGGCTCTACCGTAGCGTGCTTGTCAAGCTGCGCGACCAATATGCCGGGGCCGGCCAGGAGCTGGCGCAGATGCTGGCGGAGGGCCGCGACGAAGAGGCCCAGCGCCTGGCCCACAGCGTCAAGGGCGTGGCCGGTAACGTGGGGGCCGGCCACCTGCGGGTTGTGGCCGGCGAACTGGAGGCGGCCATCAAGGACGGCGACCAGGCGACCCTGCCGGCCAGGCAGGCGGCCTTCCAGGAGGCCATGGCCGCGGTGGCGGCGGCTCTGCAAGTCCTTACGGGCGCCAGCCCGGCGGCCGTCCCGGCGCCAGGCGCCCCGGCCGGCCCCAGGGAACTGGCCGCCAGCCTGGAGGCGATTCTGCCCCACCTCAAGGCGCGCAAGCCCAAACTGTGCCAAGAGGCCTTGGAGCAGATCGCCCGCCTGGCCTGGCCTCCGGAGATGTCCGTCGAGATGGCGGAACTCGGCAGGCTGGTGAAGAAATACAAGTTCAAGGAGGCTCTGCCTCTGGTGGAATCCCTGCTGGCCAAGCTGAAGGGCTAAGTTAATAAATTCTATATTTGGGGGGTGGAGAAGGGGTCAGGGATGAGCAAGATACAGATTGCCATGCCCCTTGACATATGTTGTCTGAATTGGCGAGGACTCTTTGCCTATTTACGCAAACATTATGGCCAGGAAAGCATCAATATATTAACGGAGCAGGTAGTTAACAATGCCAAGTATCTCATTGCGGATAAAAATGACCCTGGCAAAATACGACCACTAACCAGCACGGATCTCGAAGACCCATCATATTGGGTATCAAACGAAGTATCTTTACAAATACTTAAAAATGTAAATAAAGTAGTGCCACATCCTGATCCGCTGTTGATGGCGGGTGAGGGAGCAATTCTTGAGCAGCTTTCGCAAAAGGAGTTGATTGTCAGTCGTATTGTCGGCCCAATGGTTCTTGCTAAAAAAGCAGCCAAAATCAATTCATTATTCAATAATACAAAATTAGTAGAGTTGGCTGATTTGGGAAAGGACGTGGTGCGTTATCAGCTAAAATATAGACCAGGATATAAAGTTACCAATGATGTTTGTCGCTGGAACATGGGCTTATATATTGGGATGATTAAGGCTTGTGGGTGTGAGGTTACAAGCGCAGAAGAAACGAAATGTGTACTGCTAGGTGATGATTATTGTGAGTTCGAAATACATTTTAAACAGCCGAAGCTAACCCAGCGGTTGTTGCGCTGGATATTATTTAAACAAGCCAGGGGAATAATTGGGCAGTTTGATAGCATTATAGATGACAAACAGAGATTGTTTTCGCGTCTTTCCAGGGAAATAGAAATTAAGCAACAGGCTCAGGCTTCCCTGGCTGAAAGCGAAGAACGCTACAGGCAATTATTTGAAACCAATCAGGCTATCAAGCTGATAATTGACCCCAACGACGGGTCCATAGTGGATGTCAATCAGGCCGCATGCGATTTTTACGGATATTCACGCCCAGAACTTACCGCCATGAATATTTTTAGCTTAAACGTAGCCTCACCTGATGAGGTTAAGTCAAGAATATCCATGGTGCAAAAACAACAATCCGCCAAATTTAATTTACAGCACAAGTTGGCCTCGGGAGAAATAAGAGATGTACAATTATATGCTGGACCATTAAAAATAAATGATAGGCAATTTATACATTCCATAATATTTGATATCACCGATCAAAAAAAAGCTGAGGAGGAGTCACGTCAAAATCAAGAGCGCTTCAGGTTGGCATTTAATACAAGCCCCGATGCAATTAATATCAACCGTCTGGAGGATGGCCTCTATGTAGATGTTAATCAGGGGTTTACCGATCTCACTGGTTATTCAAGGGACGATTCTGTCGGTAAGACTTCTTTGGAGATAAATATTTGGCATGATCCTAGGGACCGGGCAAAATTAGTGCAAGGGTTGAAAGAAAAAGGATATGTCGAGAATCTGGAGGCCAAATTCCGCAGAAAGGACGGAAGCCTAACCACCGCTCTTATGTCTGCGAAAATTATTATGCTGGATAACGTTAAGCATATATTGTCAATTACTCGTGATATTTCACAACGGATTAAGCTGGAGGACGAAAAAGCCTATTTGGAGGCGCAACTGCATCAAGCCCAAAAAATGGAAGCTATAGGAACCTTGGCGGGAGGAATAGCACATGACTTCAACAATATCTTGGCCGCAATTCTTGGCTTCTCCGAAATGGCTTATGAGGATGCACGGTCAGGCAAGGTCAACCCGGGAGACATCCAGCAGATTATATTATCTGTAGAACGGGCAAAGGCGTTGGTTAGGCAAATACTGGCTTTCAGCAGAAAACAAGAACCGGAACTCAAACCCCTGAATATCAATCAAACGATTCTACGAATCAAACACATTCTAGGGCGGACTTTGCCCAAAATGATAAGCATCGACACCAACCTTGCCGATAGATTACCGCTAATTGAAGCCGACACCACTCAGATGGAACAGGTGCTCTTGAATCTATCGGCCAACGCTCAGGACGCCATGCCCGATGGGGGAAAGTTGAGTATTGATACGAAATATGTAGTAATTGACGATGAATATAGCAGTCAACACCTTGAGGTCCTGGCAGGACCCTACGTCTTGATTATGGTATCCGATACGGGTATGGGCATGGATAAAGAAACCAGTAGCCGTATTTTTGAGCCGTTTTTTACCACCAAGGAAATTGGCAAAGGTACTGGTCTGGGTTTGTCGTCGGCCTATGGCATCGTCAAAAATCATGGGGGGCATATCCACTGCTACAGCGAGGTGGGCACGGGGACTACCTTCAAAATATTTTTGCCTGTTTCGCGGGAAGCTTACGCAGAGTTCATGCCGGATGTGACCCCGATGGCCGAAGATGCCTTGAGAGGAACAGAGACTATACTTTTGGTAGACGACGAGGCGGTCTTGAGGCAACTTGGGGCGCGCGCTTTGCAAAGCATGGGCTATCAGGTGCGGACCGCGGACAGCGGCGAAGAGGCGCTGGATATGTACCAAAAACTGGGCCATATGATTGACCTGATAGTGATGGACCTTGGCATGCCTGGCATGGGTGGACACAAGGCGATGAAGGCCATTTTGCAAATCAACCCCCGGGCCAAGCTAGTTATCGCCAGTGGGTACTCGGCCATGGGCAGGGCCAAGGGTGCCTTGGCCGATGGGGCGGCAGGTTATGTGGCCAAGCCTTTCTGGCGTACCGACTTGTTGACAACGGTCAGGGAAGTGCTGGATAAACAATAGACGCAAGCGATTGGAGAATGTCACAGGCACCTATAGCTGCTGAGTAAGATGGCCAAACGATGGTGCTATTTTTGGTATGCAGGCTGGCCCCCCAAAAGCCTAAAATGGCTTCCACCCCCGCGCCCCGGTGAACCTGATTGACCGCCGGGCTGACCAGCAGCGGGAGGGCTTGTTGGGTTATTAAGGTATAAATGGGGGCACAAACGGTTGCCCAAGCTGGGCTGGCTGCCTCTATAACCAGGACGCTGAGAGGCTGGGGGGCCGTCTTTGTCGTGAGCCGGTGTTGCCCCCCATGGGGGGCAACATGGTCTTTGGCTTACCGATCGCCCATTTTGACAAAGACCATGGCGGTCCGCCCCGGCTTCACTCATTGATAGATCATCTCCAAGGCGTGGCCCGCCTGGCGGCGGCTTTCGCCGAGGTATTCAAGGGCCGGGACGCGGCCTATCGCGCCGGACTCTGGCATGACCTCGGCAAATATGCCTTGGCCTTCCAAGAAATGCTGGCCCAGGCCCGGGATCAGGGCCCGGACGCCGCCTTGGAGGGACAAGGCCGCGTCAACCACTCCAGCGCCGGGGCCATCTGGGCCGCCCAAACCCTGGGCAGCCTGGGTAAGTTCTTGGCTTTTGCCATCGCCGGCCACCACGCCGGCCTGCCGGACTACATCAATGCGGAAACTCCACGGGCCGAACTGCGGGCGCGCCTGCTACAGGCCGAACTGCTGGCGGCGGCCCAGGCCGGCGGCATCCCGCCGCAGATCATGGCTCCCTTCGGCTCGCCGGTCCCAGCTGGCCCGCCAGGCGACCCGGCCCTGTGGGTGCGCATGACCTTTTCCTGCCTAGTGGACGCCGACTATCTTGATACCGAGGCCTTCATGCAGCCCGGCAAGTCCGCGGAGCGTGGCGGCTATCCGTCCCTGGAGGAACTTCAGCCGCTGCTGAGCCAATACTTGGCGAAAAAGACCGCTCAGGCCCGACCCACGCCGATGAACCAGGAACGAGGCGAGGTGTTGCGCCAATGCCTGGAGGCGTCCGGACGTCCGCCGGGAATACACACCCTCAACGTGCCCACTGGCGGCGGCAAGACGCTTTCCTCCCTGGCCTTCGCCCTGAGCCACGCCCAGGCCCACGGTCTGGAGCGAGTCATCTACGTCATCCCTTATAACAGCATCATCGAGCAGACGGCGGGGGAGTTCCGGGACATCTTTGGCCCGGCGGTGGTGGAGCATCACAGCAACCTGGACCCTGAAAGGGACACCTACAGCAATCAATTGGCCAGCGAGAACTGGGACGCGCCGCTTATCGTCACCACGGCGGTGCAGTTCTTCGAGTCGCTTTTCGCCGCGCGACCCGGACGCTGCCGCAAGGTGCATCGCATCGCCGGCAGCGTGGTGGTCTTGGACGAGGCCCAACTGCTGCCGCCGGAGTTGTTGCAACCCATCCTGAACGTCCTGGCGCAATTGGCCGAGCACTACCGGGTCAGCGTCGTGGTCTGCACCGCCACCCAGCCGGCCTGGGAGCCCATAAACACCATGGACATGCGCTTCTCGGGCCTGCCAAGTTCCGGCGATTTGGTGCGCGACCCCCAAGGCCTTCACCAGCGCCTGGCGCGGGTGCGCATCCAATTGCCCGAGGACCTGAACGCCAGCACACCCTGGGAGGAGGTGGCCCAGAGCCTGAGCCGGGAATCCTCGGCCCTGTGCATCGTCAACACCCGTGCCCAGGCCCGGCTGCTGGCCGAGCTGCTGCCGGGGGCCCTGCACCTCTCCGCCGCCATGTGCGCCGAGCACCGCAGCCAGGTGATCGCGGCCATCAAGCAAAGGCTGAACGATAGCCAGCCCACCCTGATCGTATCCACCCAGTTGATCGAATGCGGGGTTGATATCAGCCTACCCGTGGTCTACCGCGCCCTGGCCGGGCTGGACTCCATCGCCCAGGCGGCGGGGCGCTGCAATCGCCATGGCGAGCTGCTGCCCGCCCTGGGCCGGGTGGTGGTCTTTGTGCCCCCCCAGCCTCCGCCCGCCGGCCACCTGCGCCAGGCCGCCGAATGTGCCCGGCGCGTACTGGCCAGCCGCCCGGCCGACCCCCTGGCCCTGGAGTTGTTTATTCGCTATTTCCGTGAGCTGTACTGGCTCAAGGGCGAGGGCCTGGACAAGCACCGCATAGTGGACAAGCTGCGGGACGGCAAGTTCCGCACCGTCGCGGCCCAGTTCAAGATGATCGCGGGAGACGGCCCGCCAGTGCTGGCCGCCTTCGGCCAGGGCGGGAAGCTTATCGCCGAGCTGCGCAAAAACGGCCCCAGCCGCGATCTCCTGCGCCGTCTGCAACGCTACGCGGTCACGGTGCCGGCCTGGGCCAGCCAGGCCTGGCTGGCCCAGGGCCTGGTGGAAGAACTGCCCGGCGGGCACCTGGCGCAGTATGCGCCTGGGCTCTACGATCCGCGCTTTGGGCTGGGGAAGACTGACCTCCCCTGGCCTCCCGATGAGATGGTGATCTAGCCTAGAGATACCTCCTGAGTGAAAGCAAATGCGGACTTAATTTAATTTCCTATAGCTATATAAAAGTATAGTATATAGCAGGGCGTTCATGCCACTTACCCCCGTCAAAAAGCACACGCCCTCTAACAACAAAGACCCGCCTGGTCCCCGCGCCGCCACAGGTATAGCCTGCCCGCATCATCACCATCGCCCTTCTCCTGTGGGGGGATCATGACTATTGAAGACAAATGGTGCCAGGTACGCCTTAAGGTCTGGGGCGAGCACGCCCTATTCACGCGCCCGGAAATGAAGGTCGAGCGCGTGTCCTACGACATCATCACGCCCGCCGCCGCCCGGGCCATCTTGGAAGCCATCCTCTGGAAGCCGGCCATACGCTGGGCGGTTACCGGCATCGACCTGCTGGCGCCCATCCGCCATGGACGCGCCCTGGCCGACGGGCAGGCCTGGGACATGGCCCAGGCCGAGAGCGCCGCCCGCGCCCCGCGCTTCACCAGCGTACGGCGCAATGAAGTGGGCGCCGTGGCCTCCACCGACAACGCCATCAGCGCCATGCGGCGGGGCAGCGGCAATCTGGGGCTCTACGTGGAAGACGAACGCCAACAGCGGGCGGCCCAGGTGCTCATTGACGTGGCCTACCTGATCCACGCCCAGTTCCAATTGACCGACAAGTCCGGCCCCGACGACACGGTGCAGAAGTTCTCGGAGATGTTCCGCCGCCGCGCCGCCAAGGGCCAGTGTCATCACCGGCCCTACCTGGGCTGCCGGGAGTTCGCGGCCCACTTCGCCCTGGTGGAGCATGACCGGGAGGCGCCGCCGCCCCTGCCCCTGGACCGCGACCTGGGCTGGATGTTCTATGACTTCGCCTATGACCAGAGCCGGCAGGCGCGCTTCTTCCGGGCGGAGCTTAAGCAGGGACACCTGGCGGTACCGCCCTGGGAGTCGCTGGAGGTGCGGGCATGATCCTGCAAGACCTGACCGCCTACTATGGCCGCCTGGCCAGCGAAGCGGCT
>JAKAGJ010000478.1 GCA_021815655.1 Deltaproteobacteria bacterium
ACGCTCGGAGTTCGATCTTTTTGCCCGCAGCCTGCCCGCCCGCGAGGTGGGCGGCGATTTCTACGACTTCTTCTTCATCGACCCCGGTCACCTGGGCCTGGTGATGGCCGATGTGTCGGGCAAGGGCGTGCCGGCGGCCCTGTTCATGACCGTGGCCCGCACCCTCATCAAGACCGCCGCCCAACACCACCACCAGCCGGCTCGGGCCATCAAGGAAGTCAACGCCCAGATCATCCCCGACAACGAAATGTGCATGTTCGTGACCGTGTTCTACGGGGTCTACGAGATCGCCAGCGGGCGGCTGGACTTCGTGAGCGCCGGCCACCCGTCTCCCATACTGCGCCGGGCGGACGGCCATGTGGAGCAATTGCCCCGTCTGAGCGGCCTGGCCCTGGGCATCATGGACGACCTTAAGCTGGAGCTGGGGCACGTTACCCTGGGGGTGGGCGACTCGCTCTTGGTCTTCACCGACGGCCTGGACGAGGCCATCAACGATGACAACGAAATGTTCAGCTTGGAACGCGTGCGACAGTGGCTGGCCCAGGCCGAGCTGGACGCGGCCCCGGTGATGCTCGATAGGCTCATAGAGGCCTGGCGCGGTTTCACCGGCCCGGTGGAGCAATTCGACGACCTGACGCTATTGATTTTCAAACGCCGGGAGTAGGCCAGGCCAAAATAAAGCAGGGCGGGGGTTATCCCCGCCCGTCTGGACTTAAGTGTTCAACAAGGCTTCCATGGGAGCCTGCCAGGCCAGTTCAGGCGCCAAGGCCAAGCGACCGGTTATGCCCGCCGAGGCACACGGCCGCAGGCCCTCCGGCGCCAAAAGCCCATCGCGCATGTTGATGACCCGCGAGGCATAGGCCGCGCAGTCGGCGCTGTGGGTGACCATGATGATGGTCATGCCCTCGCCCCCCAGGCGGGCCAGGAGTTCCATCACCTCGCCGCTGGTGGCCGCGTCCAGGTTGCCGGTGGGCTCGTCGGCCAGGAGGATGGGCGGCCGGTTGACCAGGGCGCGGGCCACGGCGGCTCGCTCCTGCTCGCCGCCCGAAACCTGGCTGGGCAGGCGCGCCTGCTTGTTCAATAGCCCCACGCGCTCCAGGGCCGCGCAGGCCAGTTCCCGCTTCTGGCGGGCGGCCATCTTCTGGATGGCCAGCGGCAGCATGACGTTCTCGCACAGGCTCAAGTAGGGCACCAGGTTGAAGCTCTGAAAGACGAAGCCCAAATACTCGCGCCTGAAATCGGCGCGCTGGTCCGAGCCCAGGGCGTAGATGTCGATGCCGTCCACCAGATAGCGCCCCTGGCTGGGGGTGTTGAGCGCGCCCAGCACCGATAGCAAGGTGGACTTGCCCGAGCCCGAGGGGCCCATCACCGCCGCGAACTCGCTTCTCTCGATGGTGAAGCTCACCCCGCCCAGGGCGGTCATGGCTCCCTCGCCGCTGCCGTAGGTCTTGGCCAGTTCCTGGCCTTGGATAAAGCTCATGCTGTCTGCTCCAGGTTCTAGAGGGTGCGCAGGGCCTCGTGGGGGTCCAGGCGGGCGGCCATCAAGGCCGGGTAGAAGCTGGCCGCCAGGCCCAACACCAGAGACAGGGCCAGCGCCCCGCCGGCCATCACGGGATCGAACACCAGGTGGGCGTCGTGCCCCTGGCTGAAAAAGGGCAAGGCCAACTCGCCGCCCGCCAGGCCCAGCAGATAGCCCAGCGCTCCCGCGGCCAGGGAGAGCAGGCCGGCCTCCAGGAGGACCACGCGCATAACGTGGCTCTGGCGGAAGCCGATGGCCCGGAAGATGCCGATCTCCTGGGTGCGCTCCTTGACGGATGCCATCATGGTCACCAGCACCACCAGGCTGCCCACCAGCCCCACCAGGCCCGAGACCCCCAGGCCGAACTTCTTGAAGTGCTTGAGCGTCTCCATGCGCCCCTTGACCACGGATTGGATGGCCGTGGCCTTGGCCCCGGGCAAGGCCTGGTTGATCTGCTCCACCATGTCATCCACCGGGCAGTCCTTGCACAGGGCCGCCACTTCCACCATGGAGACCAGCCCCCGCTTGCCCAAGAGCGTCTGGGCCGTGTCCAGGCGGCTGAAGATCAGGGCGTCATCCTGGGAGCCGGTGGGGGTTAGCAAGCCGCTGACCGTGAGCTTGCGCCCCTTGATCTCCAGCTCTTGCCCGCGGCCCAGGCCCAGCACCCGGGCCGCCTCGGAGCCCAGCACCACCTGATCGGCCTGGGGCAGCTCGCCCTCCACCTTCCACCAGGGCTTGAGTATCTCCGAGGCCTGGAAGTCCACCCCCGAGAGCAGCACCTCCCGCTCCCCGACCTTGACCACGCCCAGGACCATGGGCCCCACGGCGGCCAGGTTGGCGGCGTTCTTGATGTGCCGGATGGCCTCCAGGTCCGTCTCCTTCATCTCCTTGGTCTCGAAGGAGAACCCGCCCAGGTTCATGCCCTCGTAGGAGAGCGCCAGCTGGTCGGAGCGGGGAGTGACCAGGATGTTGGCGCCGTATTTTTCCAGCTTGTGGTTGATCTCGTGGGTGAGCGCCTCGGCCAGGCCCACCAAGGCCACCATGGTGGCCACGCCGATAAGCAGGCCGGCCAGGACGAAGGCGGCCTTGGCCTTGCGGCGCCGCAGGTTCAGCAGAGCGATATCTTTAAGATTCATGGCCTTGGCTCCTCAGGATTTCAGGTCGAAGTAGTGCTTGCCTTCCAGGATGTCGGCCTTCTTGATATGCACCTGGCCGCCCTGCACGCTGATGGTCAGCGGGCCGGGGTTGCAGCCGCCCCTGATCTGCCCCACCTGCACCGAGGCGAAGCGCCGTCCGCAGTTGCGGCAGACCATGTTGTCGCCCTCCTGGGCATAGCCCTTGCCCGAGCGCCAGCACACGTCGCAGGCGTCGAAGGCGGCGCGGATGCTGCCGTCCTGGCTCTTGAGCAGGAAGTAGCGCACGCTCAGGCCGTCGGGGGTCTTGAGGGAATAGAAGCGGGCCTTGCCGTCGGCAAAGTCCTTGACCTCATAGACCACCTCGTCGCCCTGGGGCTCGGCGGCCTGGGCCACGGACGCCCCCGCCGGCAGGGCTCTGGCGCCGGACATGGTGACATGGCGGTAGCCCATGCCCACGGCCAGGACCAAGGCCAGGGCCAGCAGGCCGTACCAGAAGGAGGGCGGCAGCTTGCGAGCGGGCTTGGGGCTCAACACGGTGGCCTTCTTGGCCGCCGCCAGGTCGGTG
>JAKAGJ010000479.1 GCA_021815655.1 Deltaproteobacteria bacterium
TCTTTGAAGTGGTCCACATCCAGTATGGCCAGGGAAAGGGGCTGCCCCAGGCGGCGCACCCGGTTCAACTCCTGGGACAGGCGATCGAAGAGGTGGCGCCGGTTGGCCACCTGGGTGAGGTGGTCGGTCTGGCTCATCTGTTCCAGGCGCTTGGTGGAGTCCTCCAGGCGCTCCTGGTACATCACCGTGTCGGTGTAATCCATAATGGAAACGCAGACCTGCTCCACCTGGCCATCGGGGCCGCGCAGGGGCGCCAGCACCGCGTTCTGCTGCATGAATTCGTAGCGGTCTTGCAGGTAGTTGGAGGCGGCCAGCGGAAAGAGGTAGCGGTGCAGGCGCTGGGAGAAGAAGGCGTAGTTGCCCAGCTTGAAGACGCTCTGCACCTTCCACACAAAACCCTTTTTGACCAGATCCGGGAAGATGTCGGTGATGGCCTTGCCCAATACCTGGTCGCGCTCCAGGCGGCTGTGCTGCTCCATCCAACGATTCCACAAAAGTATCTTGAGGTCCCGGTCCAGGATGATCAGCCCCTGGCTCAGGGCGTCCAGAATCTGCTCGTAGGCCAGGCACCTCTCGCGGGGAAAGGGGCTGACAGTCTCGGGCACCGTGGATTCGCCGCTCACCCCAGCATCCTTTCCAGGAAGTTGTCCACCTCACGATACAGCCATTCCAGGCAATCCGTGGGCATCAGAATCAGCAGATAGCCGGTCACGGCCCGCAGGTCCACCTTGAAGTTGGTCTGGATCAACAAGGAGTCGCCCGGCCGGGAACGCAGCACGTCCTGCAAATAGGCGGAGTGGATGTTCTCCATCAGCACCGTGGGCGGGTGGAAGGAGAGGTTGGTCTGCAGCAACTCGGCGAACTGCCCCAGGCAGGCCCCGATCACCACGTTGCCCACCTCCAACAGGGCCTCCATCTCCAACTGTCCCATCTCCAGGGCCGGTTGGAAGCCCGAGTCCTCTCCCAGCATCACCACCAACTCGCGGCCGGCCAGGCCGGGCATGGCCAGCACGGCCTCGCCGAAGAACTCGCCCAAAAAGCTCTGCTGGACCAGGCTGACATCCTCCACCCCGTCCATGACCTTGACCAGGTAGTCCAGAAGTTCCTCGGTGCGGATGGCCACCACGTCCGGCACGCTGAGCTCGATATGCACGCCCAACAGGTCGGCCAGGGAGGACATGGAGCGGCCGAAGCCGATGTTGATCATCTCCTGAAGGGTTTCGCGCCGTTCTTGGGTAAGACTGGTCATGAACAGAAACGCTCCACCACCAGCTTCACCACCTCGGCCTTGGGGGGCTTGGCGATGACCACCAGGGCGCCCAGGTCCTTGACCCGCTCCTGGCTGCGGGTCTGCACGTCGGCGGTGACCACCACCACCTTGGCCTGGGGGTCGATCTGACGCAACCGCTCCAGGGTCTCGAAGCCGTCCATGCCGGGCATGGTCAGGTCCAGGAAGACCAAGTCCGCCGGGGCCTCCTGGTAGAGCTTTAGGCACTCCAGGCCGTTGCCCGCCTCACGGATGTCAAAGGGGCCGGGTGGCAGCAGCTTCCTGATTATTTTTCGCGATATGGGAGAATCATCGACTATTAGCAGGGATCGCAAGTTCCGGCCTCCCATACAATTGTTGGACCCGGGACAGCTTGGCGGGCGTCTAGGCTTGGCCTGTAGCCTGTTTTTCAATATACCCCGTAAAACCTGGCTAAGGAAAGCCCTCTGGCACAAATTTCAGAAAAATGACACAAACAAGCGGGCCGCCAGGCAATTAGGGAGGGGTAGATAATAATTTCCAAATAATTGACAAAGTTGTGCCGGATGCCCTGGGCAAGCTCCGGTGGCTATTTTCACAGTCAGCCGGGGAAATGTGGAGCTTAAGGCACATATGTGACTAATTTTAAAGGGGCCCCGGGGATGTCCGCTGCTATTAGAGGGTGGTGGGGCAAGCCCCGGGGCCACGAAGGGATGGCATGCTTTGGCCTGACTCAGGCCACCTGCGGGGAAGCAATATCGCTGGCCTCCAAGGGCATGATTCCCACCGCCATCAACCCTCTACGGTTTTCGGAAATCGTGAATTTGACCACGTCACCTTCCTTGATACCGTCCTGAATTTCGCTGGCGTGGGCAAAAAACACGGCGGGGCAAGAGGGGGTGTCGGTCTGGACATTGATGAAGGTGAAACCTCCCGCGGTTAGCCGGCCTATGCGCCCTTGGCATTGCGCACCCATCTTCAGCAGGCAATGGGCCTGGTTCTTGCCTTCCTGTGAGCTGCGCAGCAGAAAATAGACCACGTCGTTGACCTTGATCGGCTCCCGGCACAAGGAAAAACTGTCATGGAAATAGGCTTCGTCACGCTGGCCGTTGTTGGCGGTGAAGCTAAGGAACCCATAGACATCCATGTGACGATTGACCAGCCCCCGTAAAAACTGGCCGGCGCCCTCGGCACCTTGGCGGGGGCCCTGGGGGTTGGGGCGGACAGGACGGCCAGTCATGGTTTCTCCGGCCGGTTCGGCGGCTGTATAATTGCCGCGTTGGGCCTGCCAAAAAAGATTGTAGTAGCCCAACGGTTCCTTGAAACCCTTTATCCCCTTGAAATGAAGGCGCTCCCCGAAGTATTCCTCGGGTTCGCGGTCCGATTGGCGCCCAGCCAAGGAGGTTACCTTGGTGGTGTCGGCGGCCTGGTAGGTCTTGATGCTGAGCAGGATGGCATTACCCCGCGCCTGCTCGCAAAGTCGGGAGGCAGTGTCCACGGTGCTGCCCAGGTAGTCGTATTTGCCGTCGCTGGTGCGGTAGCCATAAACCGCCCCCGTGGCCACCCCGATCTTGCAAGGCAGGCCGCCGCTATCGCCGCGCATGTCGTCCTTGATCTGTTCTTGAATGGCGATTGCCGCCCGGAGGGCGTCGCCCGCGTCGTCAAATACCGCCATCACGGCGTCACCAATAAACTTTACGATTACTCCTTCATTTTCATGGATTTTTTGCACGGCCATTTTATAGAATTGGCCCCAGACAGGTACCCACTCCACGTCCTTGCGGTTCATCTTGAACTCTGTCGAATTGTGCATGTCAGCAAAAAGAATAGTCTTTTCTTCCTTGGCTTGATTGAGTTGACCAATGAGCTGCTCAACACTGGAAGCGAGGTCGTTTTCCATTTTTCCCTCTATCTTTTTCAGTGTTTAAACAAAAAGCCCTCCCTGGCCTTTTTTTGGCCAAGGAGAGCT
>JAKAGJ010000480.1 GCA_021815655.1 Deltaproteobacteria bacterium
CACGGCCTGGCGGCTGGCCAAGGCCTCCAGGCGCGAGCCCACCTCGGCCTCGCTCACCTGCAACTGGGGCTCCTTGAGCTTGAGGCCCTTGTAGACGCTGGTCTCCAGGGTGAACTCGGGCTTGACATCCAGGGTGACGCTGAAAACAAAGTCCTGGCCGGCCACGGGGATGCCGAAGTCAAAGTCCGGGCGGGCCACCGGTTCCAGCTTGCTCTCGGCCAAGGCCTCGGGATAGCGGTCGCCGATGAGGTTCTCGGCCGACTCGGCCGCCACCTGGGGACCATAGTACTTTTCCAGAATGCTGCGCGGCACCTTGCCGGGGCGGAACCCCTTGATCTTGGCCTGGCGGGACAGGCGCTTGTACAAGGTGTCCATGGTCTTGTCCACATCCTTGGCCGGGACCTCCACGGTCACCTTGCGCTGCACCGAGCTGAGTTCTTCCACGCTGACTTTCATGGGTCCTATCCTTGGGCAATATGCGGTGAATGTAGTTAATCTAAAATTCTAGACCTATATCACCCGTAAGCCAGCGCTGCAACCAAAGTTTCCCCGCTTGGGCCCATAAAGGCCCTCCGGCACCGGCAAACCGGCCGCCGTGGCGAAAATTCGCTCCCCGGCGGCCCCCTGCCACGCCCGCCTGGCCCGGCGGACATTCATGCCTATTAAGTTATGCCTGGCGGCGCCGGTTGCAACCCCGGCACTGGGATTTTAGGGATTTTGCTCAAATTGCCTGATTTGCGCGGCCACCAGTTCCAGGTCGGAGGGCTCAAGGGCAAAGGGATAGTTGCGCAGGTCCGGCCCGGGTTTTTCATTGCCAAAGGGGCGGTTGCAGGCCACTTCCCCCGAGGCCCCCGGGCAGCCCGAGGTCATGAAGGGCCGGCCCGAGGCCAGGGCCTGCCGCAAGACCTCCGGGGCCACGCCGAAGTCAAGCACCCTGCCCTGCTGATCGAAGGCCATGCCGGCGGCGCGGGCCAGACCCTGGTCGATGAGCCAGCGGGCCATCTGCGCCCGCCGGTAACCACTGGCCGGGGGCTGGGGCCTCTGGGCCAGGGCGCTGAAGCGCTCGGGGAAGAAGCAAAAGAGGTGGGTGCCGCCGCCCAGGCCCTTGGCGCGGTCCATGGCCAGGACCAGTTCCTGCTCCGTCTCGCCCAGGCCGTGGATCAGGTGCACGCCCACCATGCCCGGTCCGAAGACCTTGAGCGCCTGCTCAAAGATGCGCCAGTAGTGCTGCCAGCGGTGGGGTCCGCCCACGGACCGGCCGCGCAGTTTTTCGAAAAGCTCCGGCGTGGCCGCGTCGATGGCCACGCCCACCCGGTCGGCGCCGGCTTGTTGCATGCGCCGCAGGTCGTCCTCGTCCAACAGGGTGGGGGCGATCAAGAGGCTTACCGGCAGGCCGGTGGCCGCCCGCGCCCGGCGGCAGACCTCCAGGGTGTCGGCCTTGGCCTGGGGGTGGGTAATCATGGAAACGCAGATGCGCTCCACCCAGGGCGGGGCGGCGGCGCAGCGGGCCAGCACCTCGTCCAGGGGGTAGGACTTCCAGGCGACCCGGATGAACTTCTCGTAGCGGGGTTCGCCCTGCTGGGGCCGGTTGGCGCGGGCCAGGCCGCAGAAGGCGCAGTTGGCCCGGCAGCCGCCGGGATAGGTCAGGAGCAGGTTGATGCAGCCCAGGCGGGCGCCCCGGAAAAAGCTGCCCCCAGCCAACCCCAGGGTCATGGCCGCGGCCAGGGAAAGACGCACGAACTCGGGGCTCTGCTCGGGGGGGGCCAGGGTCTGGGCGGGCTGGGCCATGGCTTTTCTCCGGCGGTCAAGGCCGCCTGCTTACCTAAAAAAGGAGAGGCCATCCCGGACGGTTGGGCATGTCCGGCCAGTGTGGCATAAAAAGCGGGCTCCGGCAATGCCCCCCGGCCCGCGCTCAGGCCGAGGGCAGGCCGGCCAGGTAAGGGCCCTCGGGGATCACCGCCACCTGGCCGGCTCCGGCGCACAGTTCATCCACGACGCTTTGCAGATCATGAACTCGGGTCATGCCCAACAGCTCATGATCCGGCGCCCCCAGACCGGGGGCAAAGAGCAGCATTTGGGCAAAGTGCTCCTTGGCCTGAAAAAAGCGCTGGGCCGCCCACTGGTCCTTGACGAAGCGCCCGCCGGCGCCGTGTTGTCGGGCAAAATCCGCCGGGGTGGGATTGTCGCGCAGGATGGCCGCAAACTCGCCGCCGCCCAGACCGTCCCGACAGCCGGCCACCAGCAGCACCGTGGCCCCGGGTCGCGACAGGTCCCGGGCCGTTACCAGGCCCTTGTTGGCCTGGAAGAAGGTCTGGTCCAGGGGATGGCCGCCGCCGCTGGTTATCACCAGGTCCGCCGGCGGGTCCAGGCTGGCCAGGGCCTGCGCCGCCGATGCCTGGCAGCCGGCCTGGTGGGCGGCCAGCCAATGCCCGGCATAGACCCCGCTGAGCCGTTGCTCATGATCCACCACGGCGTTGACCAAGAAATCCACCCCCAGCCCGCACACCACCTCGCGGATGTATTGCTGAAAGGGGTTGTCCTCCAAGCGGCCGCTGGTCAGGCGCGGCTCGGCCACCAAGCGGTACGAGTGCATGAACTCCATGGTCTGGAGGCTGGCCAGGCCGGGCAGCACCGACTTGCCGCCCCCGGAAAAACCGGCGAAGGTGTGGGGCTCGATCAGGCCGGTGAGTATCTTAAGGTCCGCCGCCAAAAAAGCCTCATCGATCTCTATGGCCTGCCCCTGGATGCGCCGCACCAGGGCGTTGCCCCGGCGGCAGTCGTGGTTGACCACCCGGTAACGCGCCACGATGTCCCTGCCCAACATCTCGGCCAACTGGCGCCCCTGGGTGGGAGCATGCATGCCCGTGGCCACCAGGATGGTCACCCGCTCCGGCCCCAGGCCGGCACCGGCCAGGACCTCCAGTATGGGCGGCAGCAGATCGCGGTTGGGCACCGGCCGGGTGTGGTCGCTCACCACCAGGCAGGCGTCCCGACGGCCTCGGGCCAATTGGGCCAGGGGCGCGCAATCCCGGGGCGCGGCCAAGGCTCGGCGCACCGCATCCTGGGGGTCGGCCAGGGGGGCGGCTGGGTGCGATTGCAGCACCCGCGCATCCCCCGGCAGCCCCAGGGTAAGTTTCTGGCGCCCGCATGGCAGTTCCACTCGCAAGCTGGCGGCTCCCCTTCCCCCCGGCCCGCCCCCGTGGACGGGAAATTC
>JAKAGJ010000481.1 GCA_021815655.1 Deltaproteobacteria bacterium
CAAGCTGGGCGCCTACGCCCTGGGCAAGAAAGCCGACCTGGAGGCCATGGCCGCGCGGGTCTTCGAGCTCTTTCCCCGCCTGGCCGAGCGCCAGGGGCAGAAGGCCAACACCTTTTCCGGCGGCGAGCGCCAGATGCTGGCCATGGGGCGCGCCCTGATGAGCAAACCCCAATTCCTGCTCCTGGACGAGCCTTCCCTGGGCCTGCATCCCCTGATGGTGGCCAACGTCTTCGAGGCCATCAAGGCGGTTAACGCCCTTGGGCTGACGGTGATGGTGGTGGAGCAGAAGGTCACCCACGCCCTGGAGCTGTGCCACCGCGCCTACGTGCTTGAAAACGGCCGCTGCGTCTTGAACGGCCCCGGCAGCGCGCTGATGCAAGACGAGCACGTGCGCAAGGCCTATCTGGCCATGTAGGGAGCCCGCCGTGAAGATAGACTTCATCCTCAATGGCCGCCCCGTCAGCGTGGAAGCCCCCGGTTCGGCCAGCCTGCTCTCGGTGCTGCGCCAGGAGCTGGGCCTCACCGGCCCCAAGGAAGGCTGCGGCGTGGGCGAATGCGGGGCCTGCACCGTGCTCCTGGACGGCCAGGCCGTGGACTCCTGCCTGCTGCCGGCGGCCAAGGCGCAAGGGCATGAGGTGCGCACCGTGGAGGGCCTGGCCCGTGGGGATCGTTTGCATCCCCTGCAAGAGGCCTTCCTGGTGGCCGGGGCCGTGCAGTGCGGCTTCTGCACCCCGGGCATGCTCATGTCCGCCGCCGCCCTCTTGCAGCGCCGGCCCCGGCCCAGCGA
Source organism: Deltaproteobacteria bacterium (assembly GCA_021815655.1). Taxonomy (GTDB): domain Bacteria; phylum Desulfobacterota; class Desulfarculia; order Desulfarculales; family Desulfarculaceae; genus JACRDC01. The sequence goes on from JAKAGJ010000481.1 coordinate 788, forward strand.
GGCCGAGATCAAGGAGGCCCTGGAGGGCAACCTCTGCCGCTGCACCGGCTATCAGGACATACTGAAGGCGGTGCGCCTGGCGGTGGCCAAGCTGGAGGAGCGGCCGTGAGTTCTGAGTACCTGCGCCCGGCCAGCCTGCCCGAGGCCCTCAAGGCCCTGGCCTCGGCCGGGCCGGCGGCCAGGATCATCGCCGGCGGCAGCGACCTGATGGTGGAGCTGCGCCAGCGGCGTCTGCATGGCCAGGAATTGCCTGGGCTCCTGGTGGACGTGGCCGGGCTGCCCGAGTTGCAGGGCGCGCGCCTGCAAGACGGTGGCCTGTGGCTGGGCGCTGGACTCACCTTCAGCCAGTGTCAGGAGGACGCGCTTATCGGCGCGCGCCTGCCGCTTCTGGCCGAGGCGGCGCGCACGGTGGGCTCTCGCCAGATACGCAACGTGGCCACCCTGGGCGGCAACCTGGGCAACCTGAGCCCGGCGGCCGACGGAGTCACCGTGCTGGCGGGGCTGGGGGCCACGGCGTTTTTGGCCTCGCCGGACGGTCGACGCCCGGCGGCGGTGGAGGACTTGGCAGCCCAGGGTTTATTGCCCGGCGAGATCATCGTGGGCTTTCATGTGCCCGCTCCGGCCTGCCCAACGGCGGCCGCCTTCCGCAAGGTGATTCGTCGCCAAGCCGTGGGCATCGCCCGTTTCAATCTGGCGGTGCAACTGGACCTGGAGGACCAGGGCGCCATCGCCGCGGCCAACATCGGCGTGGGGGCGGTCTTTCCCAGCCCCCGCCGGGTGGGCGAGGCCGAGGCCTTGCTGCGGGGACAGAAGCCGTCGCCAGGCCTGTGGGCCGGCGCCGCCCTGGCCCTGGCCCAGGCCATGCTTAAAGCCTGCGGGCAGCGTCCCTCCATGGTCTACAAGGAGCCGGCCTTGACCCGGGTGGCGGCCCGCACCCTGGCACTGGCCTGGCGGCGCGGCCTGGCCAGCCGGGAGGCGCGCTCATGAACGCCTTTCGCCAAGTGGGACAAAGCCTGCCCCGGCGCGGCGGCCTGGAGAAGGTCACCGGCGCCTGCCGGTTCGGCGTGGACCTGGCCCAGCCCGGCGACCTGCATCTCCACGCCCTGCGCGCCGGCAGCGCCCCGGCCCGCATCAGGCTCCTGGACCTGACGGCGGCCCGCGCCCATCCCGGCGTGGCGGCGGTCTTGAGCGCCGCCGACATCCCCGGCGTCAACCGCGTGGGCATCATCGCCAAGGTCAAGGACCAGCCCATCCTGGCCGAGGACCAGGTGCGCTACCCCGGCGACGCCGTGGCCCTGGTGGCGGCGGTCAGCCCGCAGGCGGCCCGCGCCGCCGCCCGCCTGATCCGCCTGGAGATGGAGCCCCTGCCCGGTCTGCACGACCCCCTTGAGGCCCTCTTGCCCGGGGCGCCCCAGGTGGGCGATAAAGGCAACCTGCTCTGGGAGACCCGGGTGCGCCGGGGCGAGGTGGATGAGGCCCTGGCCCAGGCCGCCGTGGTGGTGACCAACACCTACACCACCAGCCGCGCCGAGCACGCGGCCATCGAGCCCGAGGGCGGGCGCGCCTGGTGGCGGGACGGCCTGGTAGTGGTGCAGGCCTCCACCCAAAACCCCCACCACGACCGCCTGGACCTGGCGCGCCTCCTGGGCCTGCCCGAGGAAAAGGTGCGTGTCATCCAGGCCGAGACCGGCGGCGGCTTCGGCGGCAAGCTGGACCTGGGCCTGCAAGGCTTTCTGGCCCTGGCGGCCTGGCACCTCAAACGCCCCGTGGTCATGACCTACACCCGCGAGGAATCCCTGGCCTGCACCGCCAAGCGTCACGGCCTGGTGATGGAATACACCACCGCCGCCGACGAGCGCGGCCGGCTCCTGGCCTGCCAGGCCGAGATATTCGGGGATTCGGGGGCGTACGCCTCCTATGGCCCGGCGGTCTGCGCGCGCGCGGCGGTGCACGCCAGCGGCCCCTACCGGGTGCCCAACGTGGAGGCCCATTGCCGCCTGGTCTACACCAACAACGCCTGGTGCGGGGCCATGCGCGGTTTCGGGGTGCCCCAGGTGGCGTTCGCCCACGAGGGACAGATGGACGAGCTGGCGGCGCGCCTGGGCATTGATCCCCTGGAGATGCGCATCCAGAACGCCCTGCGCCCCGGCGACCTGACCGCCACCGGCCAGCGTCTGACCAAAAGCGCCGGCCTGGTGCAATGCCTGGAGGCCCTGCGCCCTCATTACCAGCAATGGCGCGCCCAGGCGGCGGCCAGCCCGGACGGCCCCTGGCGGCGCGGCGTGGGGCTGGGAGCCATGTTCTACGGCATCGGCAACACGGCCATGAGCAACCCGGCCAGCGCCAACCTGGAGATCGACCAGGAGGGCGTCTTGCTCTTGCGCACCGGCGCCGCCGAGTTGGGCCAAGGCTCGGACACGGTG
>JAKAGJ010000482.1 GCA_021815655.1 Deltaproteobacteria bacterium
AGGCCCCGGCGCCCAATGGTCAAGGCAGGCGTGCGCCAAACTTTGCCCGACGACAAAAATAGTTGGGCACAACCGCCGCGCATAAGCGCGCCGTGGACGGCGCGCCGGCCTCGCCCAGGCAAAACCATGCCTTTGCCCGCTCTAGGCCCAAAAGTGCATGGATGTATTTTTTGGGCATTAAGTATAGTTCTTTTCTGGAGCCAAGGCTGGCGTATCATTTAAGCATACAGGCCCAAACACCCAGCCAAACTCTAACAGGGGGAGAGTCATGCCCGCCAAGGTCCAGGTAGTCTTTTACAGCATGTACGGACACATCCACCAGATGGCCCAGGCCGTGGCCTCTGGCGCCGCCGAGGTGCCCGGCGTCCAGGTGGAGCTGTTGCAGGTGGAGGAGCTCTTGTCGCCCGAGGTCTTGGAGAAGATGGGGGCCACGGCCACCCGCCAGGCCTTTGCCAGCCTGCCCGTGGCCCAGGTGGAGCACCTGGCCGAGGCCGACGCCCTGATCTTCGGCACCCCCACGCGCTTCGGCATGATGTGCGCCCAGATGCGCAGCCTCTTGGACCGCACCGGCGGCCTGTGGGCCAAGGGCGCCTTGATAAACAAGGTGGGTAGCGTCTTTACCTCCACCGGCACTCAGCACGGCGGCCAGGAGTCCACCATCTTGAGCTTCCACACCACCCTGCTGCACCAGGGCATGATCGTGGTGGGGGTGCCCTACAGCCAGCCACAGCTCTCGGAGATCAAGCAGATCAGCGGCGGCAGCCCCTACGGCGCCTCCACCTTGGCCGGCCCCGACGGCTCGCGCCAGCCCAGCCCTGGGGAGCTGGAGTTGGCCCGCTATCAGGGGCGCCGGGTGGCCGAGATCGCCTCGGCGCTCAAGGGCGGCGGCCTCTAATACCAGGTTGCGAACAACGTGATTGCTTGATCGCGGCTTGGTATAACACCCAGGCCAGGCCAGGATCAACGCGGGCGGGGAGGGACATCCCCGCCCGCTTTATTGCCCCCCGACGCCGGGCCTAAAAGAAGAGGGCCGGAGCCTTAAAGGCCCCGGCCCTCCTTGGGGTGATTTAGCCGGTCAGGCGACTAGAAGACGAAGCGGAACTGCATGCCCAGCAACCACTCGTTGCCATTGTCCGAGTTGGTCTTGGGGTTGTCGCCGTAGTCAAAGTAGCTGAACTCGGGATGCAGGGAGAAGTTCTTGGTGACGGTGTAGGGCAGGGCCACGAAGAAGGCCTTGCGGGTGTAGTTGTCATCCTTGTAGCCGGCGCCGCCGCTGGCCACGCTGGTCTTCCAAGCGTCGTTGTTCAGCTTCTCGATACCGAAGCCGGCAGTGGCCTCGAGAGCGGCGGTGAGCTTGTACTCCAAGGCCAAGAAGCCACCCAGCTGATGGGTGTCCTCAACCTTGCCATTGCCCTTGACCACCGGGATGCTCATGAGGTCGTTGCGCAGCACGTTCAGGCCCAGCAGGTTGCCGGACCACTCGATGTCGTTGTTCTGGCCGTAGTGGATCTCGGCCTTGGCGGTGAAGGGACCAGCCGTGAACTTCACGGGCAGGATGGCCATGTACTGGGTGGTCTCGCTGTCGCCACCACCAGTAATGCCCTCGAGCTTCAACTGGGACCAGCCGATGCCAGGCTGCACCCAGAAGCCGCCAGCCTTGAACTGGGCGGCCACGTCGAAACGAGGCACGGTCGCGTAGGCGTCGGTGCCAGCGATGTTGTTCAGGGTGCCAGCGGTCAGGCCGGTAGAGCCCGCGCCGTAGTAGGCCAGGCTCTCGGCGCCGGGCTGCACGGCGGCCAGGGCGAAGCCGAACATGCCGGACTGCCACTCAAAGCGCACCTGGGGATGACGGCCGCTGTAGATGTAGCCCCAGTTGGCCAGCAGCAGCTTGCCATCCTGGTCGATACCGAAGTACTGCTTGGGGGCGTGGATCAGGGTGCCCACCCAGCCGTCGGTCTGGCCGGCGAGCAGCTTGCAGTTGCCGACCTTCCACCAGCCGTAGGCGTAGCGCAGCAGGACGGACTCGCTGTTGGCGCCCTTGAAGCCAGCGCTGTTGGCGTTGGAGGTGGAGAGCAGGCCCAGCTCGACGAAACCACCGGTGGTCTTGTCGGCGCTGGTGAACTTGGCGTTCAGGTAGGAGTGGCCAGCCAGGCTAACGAAAGCCGAGGTGACGTCTTCCTTCTTGTTGTTGGTCAGTTCCTTGCTGGAGTGGTCATAGCCCAAGTCGGTGAGCATACGGCCACCCACCACGAAGCTGGGGCCAGGGCCCTCGTCGGCCCAGGCCGGCGCCGTAAAGGCCACCAGAGCGGCCGCCGCCACCATGATCGCGAAGAATTTCTTCATTCCCTTTGCTCCTTTTCAAGTTTTGCCCAGGCCACGCCAGCTGTTAACAACCAGCTCTCTCTGCCGCCGCGACCGGGCCGTGTTCTCGGCCGGACTCTCCAGGCTCACCCCAGGACCCTTATTTGTCCGGCCCGCCCAAACGCCCAGGGGGCGTTGAAGCTCTAACTTCGACACGGGGCTCTCAGCCCCTACAGACGCGCCGGGGTCCACGCGCAAGCGTGCCCCACGTCTGTAACATCATTGTACCCTAGTTCATCACAGGTGGGCCGGGCAAGTCAAGGGGGTTTTTTGACCCTTGCCGGTAACTTGCAACTTTTTCGCCCCTGCCGGCTCCGCCGGGACCCTGGCGCGGACTTCGTGGATGGCAAGAGGCAATTAGCCGTTTTAACCAGGCTTATGCCACGCGCTCTTGGCGAGAGACCGTAGGCGGGGCCAAATCGGGCCCCCCGGCCGGACGGCTTCGGGGGGCCCGAGGGAGAATCGTACCTAAATAAACAAGTTTATCTGAGCCTTGGCAGCGGCGGCGATGTAGGTGGCCGCGCCGCCCACTTCCACGCCCTCCACCAGGTCCTCGTGCTTGACGCCCATGACGTCCATGGTCATCTGGCAACCGATGAGCTTCACCTCGGTTTCCCGAGCCAACTCCATCAATTGGGGGATGCTGGGCACGTTGACCTTGCCCATCCAGCTTTTCATCATGCTGGTGGCCATGGCCGTCATGCCCGGCAGCATGCCGATGATGTTGGGCACCGGCACCGGCATGGCCGGATTGCCGATGGGCGGCACCTTGAGTTTGGCGTACTTGTGCTTGTTGATGATATCCAGGCCGTAGAAGGTGAAGAATATCGTGGTTTCCAGGTCCATG
>JAKAGJ010000483.1 GCA_021815655.1 Deltaproteobacteria bacterium
GGCTCTGGCCCCCAGGTGGTCTTGAGCGCCATGGTGGGGGCCGCCGGGCTGCTGCCCACCTTTGCCGCGGTGCAGGCCGGGCTCACCGTGGCCCTGGCCAACAAGGAGACCCTGGTGGCCGGGGGCGAGCCGGTGATGGCCGCCGCCCAGGCCAAGGGCGCGGCCATCCTGCCCGTGGACAGCGAGCACTCGGCCATCTTCCAGGCCTTGATGGGCAACGACCCGGCGCGGGTGCGGGCCTTGTGGCTCACTGCCAGCGGCGGCCCCTTTCGCGAGTTCAGCCACCAGCAGCTCAGCGAGGTCACCCCGGCCCAGGCCTTGAACCACCCCAACTGGAGCATGGGCCCCAAGATCACCGTGGATTCCGCCACCTTGATGAACAAGGGCCTGGAGGCCATCGAGGCCCATTGGCTCTTTGGCCAGCCGCTGGATAAAATAAGGGTGGTGATACACCCCCAGTCGGTGGTGCATTCCCTGGTGGAGTACGTGGACGGCTCGGTGCTGGCCCAGATGGGTCGACCGGACATGCGGCTGCCCATCGCCTTCGCCCTGGCCTATCCCGAGCGCCTGGCCTCGGAGCTGCCGCCCCTGCCCGTCACCTCCATGGGTCCCCTGACCTTTCAGGAGCCGGACCGGGGGCGCTTCCCGGCCCTGGAGTTGGCCTACGGCGCCGGCCGGGCCGGCGGCACCTGCCCGGCGGTGCTCAACGGGGCCAACGAGGTGGCGGTGGCGGCCTTCCTGCAAGGCGCTTTGAGCTTCACCGGCATCGCCCAGTGCGTGCAAGAGGTCCTGGAGCGCCACCAGGCCGGCCCCGCCGACTCGGTGGCCGCGGTGCTGGAGGCCGACCGCTGGGCCCGGACGGCCGCGCGCTCCTGGCTGGCGGCCCGGGGTTAACACGGCCCTTGCCCGGCTAATTTTAGGGAGAGGCCATGATTACGGTTATCAGCGCCTTCGTGGTTCTGGGCGTGCTCATCTTCGTGCACGAGCTGGGTCACTTCCTGGTGGCCAAGCTGGCCGGGGTGGGGGTGAACACCTTCAGCCTGGGCTTCGGTCCACGCCTGATCGGCTTCAAGCACGGCGGCACCGACTACCGCCTGTCGGCCATACCCCTGGGCGGCTTCGTGCGCATGGTGGGCGAGCACCCCGGCGAGGAGATAGACCCCGCCGACATTCCCCGCTCCTTCAGCCACAAGCCCGTGGGCTGGCGCCTGGCCATCGTGGCCGCCGGACCCTTCTGCAACGTCATCTTCGCCCTTCTTACCTATTACCTGCTGCTCATGGTCTGGGGCCTGCCCACCATGACCACCCTGGTGGGCGAGGTCATCAAGGACCAGCCCGCAGCCCTGGCCGGGGTGCAGGGCGGCGACCGGGTGCTGGCCATCAACGGCCAGCCCGTGGAGCACTGGGGAGAGGTCGCCTCGGCCGTGCAGGGCAGCAAGGGCCAGCCCATCCAGTTCCTGCTTGACCGCCGCGGCCGTCAGGTCTCCCTGGCCGTGCGGCCCCAGGCCCAGGAGGTCAAGGACATCTTCGGCGAGGAGCGCCAGGTCTTCCGGGTGGGCATCAAGGCCAGCGGCGAGACCATCGTCAAGCCGGTGCGGGTCTTTGAGGCCGTGGGCATGGCGTTGAACCGCACCTACCTGGCCGGCGAGATCATCGTGGTCAGCGTGGTGAAGCTGGCCCAGCGCAAGGTTTCGGCCGATACCCTGGGCGGCCCCATACTCATAGCCCAGGTGGCCGGCGAGGCCGCCCGCCAGGGCATCCCCCCGTTGATGGACCTGGCGGCCCTGTTGTCGGTCAACCTGGCGGTATTGAACCTGCTGCCCATTCCGGCCCTGGACGGCGGGCACCTGTTCTTCTTCCTGGTGGAGGCCATCACCCGCCGGCCGGTTTCCATCTCGGTGCGCGAGAAGGCCCAGCAGGTGGGGGTGGCCTTGCTCATCATGCTGATGGCCTTCATCTTCTACAACGACATCGCCCGCCTGGTGGCCGGCGGGGGGCAGTAAAACCAGGGTTGGCAATTCTTGCAATAGACACCGCCCAAAGCGCCGGCGGCCTGGCCCTGGCCCACCAGGGGCGGCTCTTGGGCGAGCTGGTCATCGACAGCCCCACCACCCATTCGCGCCGCCTGCTTAACAGCCTGGATTTTTTGCTGGAGCAATGCGGGCTGGGGCGCGGCGACCTTGAGGGCCTGGCCGTGACCCTGGGGCCGGGTTTCTTCACCGGCCTGCGCATCGGCCTGGCCAGCGCCCAGGGGCTGGCCCTGGCGCTGGATTTGCCCCTGGCCGGGTTTTCCTGCCTGCGCCTTTTGGCCGCCGGCCTGGCCGGGGCGCGGGGGGTGGTCTGGGCCGTGGCCGACGCCCGCCGGGGCCTGGTCTATGCCGCGCCCTTCCTGGCCAGCGCCGACGGCCTGGAGCGCCTGGACCAGGACGCGGCCTACAGCCCCGCCCGCCTGGCCCCCCTGCTCAAGCCCCCGGCCACCCTGGTGGGGGCCGGCGCCCGCCTCTACGCCAGCGAGTTGCTGGGACCGGGGCTGGAACTGGCCCCGGCTCTCGCCGACCTGCCGCGCCCGGGGCTGCTGGCGCTCTTGGGCCAACAGCGCCTGGCCCAGGGACAGGGCCTAAGGCCCGAGGCCTTGCAGCCCCGCTACTGCCGTCCCTCGGACGCCGAGGTGCGCTTCGGCCTGCCCCTGGATCAATACCGCCTCCTGGAATGAGGACCGGGGCCGGTTTGACAGGGCGGCGGGTAACATGTAATTATCCAGCAACTAATATCCGGGTGAAGCAGGCATGGAAGACAAGGATGTGGCCCTGATCCGCGATCTCGTCGACAGCGACCAGGAGTTGGCCGAGCTTTGGCGCCGGCACCTGGAGCTGGAGGCCCAGTTGGAGAACATGAACCAGCGCGTTTACCTGACCAGCGAGGAGCAGGTGGAGCGCAAGCGCCTGCAGAAGATCAAGCTGGCCGGCCGCGACCGCATGGAGGCCATCCTGGCCGCCTACCGGCAGCAGCAGGGCCTGCCAGCCTAGGTCCGTCTCCAAAACATTTCGCCAAGGCCAGTCGTCATGACCATGGACAAATTCCCGGTGGCCTTGAGCGGCCTGGCCTACATCCTGGCCACCGTGGCCCTGGCCTGGGTGGCCAGCGCCCTCGGGGTGTGGTGGCTGGCCTGGCCCCTGTGGCTTATCGCGGTGTGGATGGTGTGGTTC
>JAKAGJ010000484.1 GCA_021815655.1 Deltaproteobacteria bacterium
AGGCTGATCCCGGGGAACAATAAAACGGGCGGGGGTAAACCCCGCCCCCACATCAAGAAAAACCCCTGGCAAGGCGATCTTAATGTAGGGGCGGGGTTTACCCCCGCCCGTGTCTTATCGTCAAACCGGAGCCAGGCTAAACCGGTTGTTCCGGCGTGCCAGGTCGGTGCCCAGGCCTAGAAGCTGCTCAGCGCCGCCACCTCGCTGGAGGTGAGCACGCGGTCGATGTCCAGCAGGATTTTGACCTTGCTGCCCACCTTGGCCATGCCCAGGATGAAGGTGGTGTCCAGGCTCACCCCGAAGTTGGGTGTGGGCTCCACCTCGCCGCCCTTGACGTCCACCACCTCGTTGACCCGGTCCACCACGATGCCCATCTGCACCGTGCTGCCCTCGCTCATCACCTCCACCACGATGACGCAGGTGCGGTCGTCGGGGTCCTTGTAGGGCAGACCGAATTTCAGGCGCAGGTCCAGCACCGGGATAACCTTGCCCCGCAGGTTTATCACCCCCAGGACGTAGTCCGGGGTGCGCGGCACCGGCGTGATCTCCATCATGCCGATGATCTCCCGCACCCTTAGTATCTCCAGACCGTATTCCTCCTCGGCCAGGTCGAAGGTCAGGTATTTGCCCGCGATGCGTTCGGCCAGGCTGGAACCGCCCTCGCCGGGGGCCAAGTTGGCGTTCATGTTCTTACTCCGCTGGGGGGCTGGGGTATGTTCAGGGTAATTATGCCAAATATTGCCCGTCCACCGCAAGGGCCGGGGCCGGCGGGGCCGCCGGCCCCGGCCAAGCGGCCTTAGCCCTTGACCCGGGGCAGGCGCGCGGTGAGCAGAAAGCCCTTGCCTCCGACCGCCGGCACGGCGCTGAGGCTGCCTTGGTGGGCCTCCAGCACCCGCCGGGCCTGGGCCAGGGACAAAGCCGGGCCGAAGCTGCGCTCGGCCATGCTGTCCTGGCCCTCCGAGGGCGCCTGCCCCTGCCCCAGCAGGGAAACCACCGCCTCCTGGTCGTTGGCCTGCAAGTGCACGTGCAGCACTCCCTGTCCCTGCCCGGGCTGCATCAGGTGGCAGCAATAGCCGATGGCCTGGCGCAAGGCCATGGTCAGGGCCGGGAGGTCGCCCCGCAGGGGCACCGGCACCGGCGGCAGGTGCAACTTCAATTGGGGCGGCCCTTCCTGGCAAGGGCTGTCCTCGAGGCTTTCCAGGGCCTGGGCCAGCTCCTGCAAGCACATGTTCAGGTCCATGGCCCCCAGGGCCGGCCGGTAGGGGGTGAGCAGGCGGTTGATATCGCCCAGCACCTGGTCCAGGCGCGCGGCCTCGGCCACGATCACCTCGGCGTAGCGCTTGAGATGGCCGGAGCCCTGCACCTGTTTGGCCAGGCGCCGGGCGAAGCCGCCCACGCTCATCAGGGGATTGCGTATCTCGTGGACCACGGCGTCCAGGGTGTGGGCCACGGCCTCGTCCTTGAGACGGCGGTCGGAAGCCTCCTGCTCCTGGGGGCTGCGGGGCTGGACGGCGGGCGCGGCCCGGCCGGCGATGGCCGCCTGCACGTGGGGCTCCAACTGGCTGCTCAGGCGCGACAGGGCCTGGTTGGCCTTCTCCATCACCTCCAGGAGGTCGGACTCCTGGTTCAGCTCCACGTCCAGGGCGCTGGCCGCCTCGCCCACGTAGACCAGGGTGGTGGCCAGCAGGTAGTTGACCGTCTCGTCGTCAAAGCCGAAATAGCGCCAGGCCACCTGGTAGATATCGGTGAGGTGCGTTTCGGGCATGAAAAAGGCCTCGGTGCCCCGGTGGGCGAAGTCGGTCACCTCCACCAGGATGGGCACCCGGTCGCGGTCGCTGTCGCTCAAGACCTGCTGGCATTCCACCAGCACGCGGGGCAGGCCCCAGTGTTCCATCACCCGGGCCCCCACCTGGTGGTGGTCCAGGCCCAGGTTTTGGCGCTCCCACTTGAGCTGGCGCTTGAGGCTGGCCCCCATGCCCGGAAAACCCAAGGTCTGCTCAGGCGTCAACACCCTGAGCAACAGGGGCAGGCCCATCTCCTGCAACAGGCCGGCCACGAAGGCCTCCTCCACCTCGGGCAGGGCCAGGCGGCGGGCCACCTCCCGGGACAGCACCGCCCGGTGCAGGGATGAGCGCCAGAAGAGATGATAGTCCGGGCCGCCCTTCTTCACCGGCAGGGTGTCGCGCAGGCTCAAAGACAAGGCCATGATGCGCACCTCGCGCAGGCCCAGGAAGCTCAACGCCTTGTTGATGCTGGTGATCTCGTGGTCCAGGCGGCGGAAGGCCGGGCTGTTGACCATGCGCAACAGCCGCATGGTGAGCCCCGGGTCCTGGCTGATGAGCCGGGCCAACTCGGCGGTGCTGGCGGCATCGTCGGCGGCCATCTGGATCAGGCGCAGGGCGATGGGCGAGAGGCTGGGCAGGGAGCCCTTGGCCATGATGCGCTCTAGGGTCTGCTCGGGGGTGTCCAGGGCGGCCTCCCGTCACTGCGGCTGCTGTTGGTTGTCGTTTGTAAATGATAGCATGACTGCCGTCCCGTCACCTATATGCTAGTCCACCGTGCCGGCCTGGCGGCGCTGTGCGGCCCCCGCCTTGTGGCCAGGGGGCCTCGGTGATATACAATAGGCCTTAAGCAATGCCATAGGCCCCAAAGTGCCCCGCCGAGGCGGTCGGGCCGCCAGATGGAGGCCGGCCTGACGCCAACCAGGCCGGGGCCCCGCGCACGGAACCCAAGGAGTGAACATGGCCGCACCTTACGAACCCATGGGTCCCCGCCTGGACGTCAGCCAGGTTCCCGACGAGCACGCTTACGGCGCGCCGCGCCGAACCGCCTTGCCGGCGCACTCCTCCAGCCGGGGCGGCGGCGGCCTGGGCACGGTCCTGTCGCTGATCGCCATGGTGCTGGCCCTGTTGGGCCTGGGCATGGCCCTGTGGGCGGTGACGGCCCTGCCCGAGCGGGTGCCCGGCCCCCTGCCCTCCCCCGACGTGGTGGCCGGCGGCACCGGCGAGCGGGTGGCCAAGCTGGAGAAGGATGTCAGCAACCTGATGCTGCGCTTGGTGACCCTGGAAAAAGAACTGGAGGCGGTGCGCGGACGCGCGGGCGCCGTGACCAAGCTCACGGAGGTGGCGGCCAAGGTGGCGGCCCTGCAGGAGCGCCTGGACGCCCTGGCCCCGGGGCACCGCCCGGCGCCCAGGACCGAG
>JAKAGJ010000485.1 GCA_021815655.1 Deltaproteobacteria bacterium
CGGCGATCCCAGCCAGTTGCGCAGCCTGCCGGCCATCGCCGACACCCCCCTGCGCGACCGCCTACCCAAGATGAAACAGCCCGCCGGCACCCAGAAGGCGGTGTTCTACGCCGGCTGCCTCATAGACTTCGCCTACCCCCAGGTGGGCGAGGCGGTGACCGAGGTGCTGAACCGGGCCGGCATCGAGGTGGTCTTCCCGGAGGGGCAGACCTGCTGCGGGGCCCCGGCCCGCTATGCCGGCGCCGTGGAGGTGGCGGCCAAAAACGCCCAGGACAACATCCAGGCCCTCCTGGAGACCCCGGCGGACTACGTGGTGTCGGCCTGCCCCACCTGCACCGTGGCCCTCAAGGAGAGCTTCGCCCAAGACCTGAAGGCCCAGGGCCTGACCGACTGGCTCGACAAGGCCCAGGCCCTGGCGGCCAAGACCTGGGACTTCTCCAGCCTGGTGAAGCACCTCAAGGACCAGGGGCGCCTGAGCCTGCCGGCGGGGCAGGGCGGCGAGGCCTTCACCTACCACGACTCCTGCCACCTGAAGCGCACCCTGGGGGTCAGCCAGGAGCCCCGCGAACTCCTGGACCAGGCTGGCTACCGGCTGACCGAAATGTTCGAGAGCGACATGTGTTGCGGCATGGGCGGCTCCTACTCGCTCAAGTTCCCCGAGATATCGGCGCCCATCCTGGCGCGCAAGCTGGACAACATCGCCCAGAGCGGGGCGGGGCTGGTGGCCCTGGACTGTCCGGGCTGCCTGTTGCAGATCCAGGGCGGCCTGGACAAGCAAAAAAGCCCGGTGAAGGTGCGGCACACGGCGGAGCTATTGGCCGCCAGGCTGCGCCCGGACCGCTGAGCGCGGTCGGGGGCCATCTCCGGGCTTGACCCGGTCGGCCCCTAAAAATCATTATGAAGGTAGTTCAGTGGGCCACACCCCAGCCAGGAGGAGACCAGCATGCGGCATTTCAGGCAGACCAGCATCCGCACCCGCATCCTGATCCTGCCCCTGTTGTTTCTGGCCGGACTGTTGCTGCTGCAAGGGGCCAATCTTCTGTTGGAGGAGCGCCTCAGGAGCCACGTGGTTTTCCCTGAGTTCGAGGCCCAGGTGCTGGCCGGCCACCAGAACGCCTTGCAGGCCCTGGTGGAGGCCGAGGCCTTGAGCCTGGGAGAGGTGGTCAAGGGTGTGGATGAGCAAGCCCGGCGCTTCGCGGTCATCGAGAAGCAGATCGATCCCCAGCGCTTCTTCGCCGACAAGTCTGGCTACTTTTTCGCCTACGACCTCACGGGCACACGCATCAGCGTGCCCGTGAACAAGGCCGGCAATGGCAAGAACTTCTTGAGCCTGACCGACCAGAAGGGCAACCGCTTCATCGAGGAGATGGTCAAGAAGGCCCGGGAGGGCGGCGGGTTTGTGGAGTACTACTTCGAAAAGCCCGGCAAGGGCGTGCAGCCCAAGCTCAGCTACGTAAAGCTCGTCCCCGGCACCGACATCTTCGTGGGCACAGGGGTTTACATCGACAACGTGCAGGAGGAGCGCGACAAGCTGCGCGCCAAGCTGGACAGTATTGGCGCCCGATACGGCGCCTACCAGTTGGGCATCATGCTGACCATCTTCGCGCTGGTGGTGGTGCTGTCGCTTTTGGTAACCCGCTCCATCACCCGGGCCATCAACCGCGTCATCGCCGGGCTGGACGAGTCCTCCGGCCAGGTGGCCGTCTCCTCCGGCCATGTCTCCTCCACCAGCCAGCAATTGGCCGAAGGCTCCTCGCGCCAGGCGGCGGCCCTGGAGGAAAGCTCCGCCGCCTTGGAGCAGATGTCCTCCATGACCAACACAAACGCCGGCAATGCCCGCCAGGCTGACGGCCTCATGAGCCAGGCGCGCCAGGTGGTGCGGGAGGCCAACACGGCCATGGGCGCCCTGACCGGGGCCATGGAGGAGATCAGCCAGGCCAGCCTGCAAACCTCCAAGATTATCAAGACCATCGACGAGATCGCCTTCCAGACCAATCTGTTGGCCCTGAACGCCGCCGTGGAGGCGGCCCGGGCGGGAGAAGCGGGAGCGGGTTTCGCGGTGGTGGCCGACGAGGTGCGCAGCCTGGCCATGCGCGCGGCCGAGGCGGCCAAGAACACGGCTCAGCTCATCGAGGGCACGGTGCACAAGATCAAGGAGGGCTCCGACCTGGTGGACCAAACCGCCCAGGCCTTTGAGCAGGTTTCGGGGAGCACCGACAAGGTGGGCGACTTGGTGGGCGAGATCGCCTCGGCCAGCTCCGAACAGGCCCAGGGCATCGCCCAGGTGAGCAAGGCCGTGACAGCCATGGACCAAGTGACCCAGCAGAACGCGGCCCACGCCCAGGAGTCGGCATCGGCCGCCGAGGAGATGAGCGGTCAGGCCCGGCGCCTGCACGAGTTGGTTGGCGATCTGGTGACCCTGGCCGGGTCGCGAGCGATGCCGAGTGCCTCGGCTCCCGCCACGGGCCGGTTGAGGCTGCCCTTCAACAGGCCTTGAAGGCTGTCGTGAGTGGGCTGCCGCGCAACGTTTGGTTATCGAACAAGACGGGCGGGGGTTACCCCCGCCCGGGTTTTGTCTTTTGACCAAGCGCCAATGTTGCTATCTAGTCATACCAAGTTGCCATCAAACAACTAGTTTGATGGCAAATTGGTATGCGGGCCGGGCAAAACCACGTTTTAGCCCGGCCGATAGGCAATCAAAGCCATGGATGGCCTTGATTGCGCTTGGTATTAGCATCAATCCTGCTCAAATAGCACTTGGTGCAGGATGGGCACCGCCTTGGGTATGTCGGCGTCGTCCACCACCATGGAGAAGTTGATGCTGCCCAGGCCCAGGCTCAGCATGTCCACCCGCGCCCCTGCCTGGCCCATGGCCTTGAGTATCTCGGCGCCCTGCCCCTGGTTCTGGGCCAGGTTGCGCCCCACCACCACCAGCACCGTCTTGCCGGCCTGCAGTTGGCACTGGCCGAAGGGCTCCAGCTCGGGCACCGCCTTCTTCACCAGGTCCAGGCGGTCGCTGGTCATGGACACGCTTATCTCAGAGGTGGAGATCATGTCCACCACCACGCCGTGCCGGGCCAGCACCTCGAATATTTTGGCCAGGAAGCCGGCCTGTTGCAGCATGCCCGTGGAGGTGATGGTGAGCACCACCTGGTTTTCCTTGTAGGCGATGGAGGTTACCGGCTGGGGGTGG
>JAKAGJ010000486.1 GCA_021815655.1 Deltaproteobacteria bacterium
GTGTTGCCATCCGCCTGCTCCCTGGAGATGACCGACCTCTACCGCGCCTACGGGCACTACCACGTGCAGATGGCCCGGCCGGTGATGGCCCCCGTGGGACAGTCGCGCCCCCTGCTGGGGGTTTTCCAGGCGCTGGCCCGCCGCCTGGGCTTCGCGGAGGACGTCTTCCGGGCCTCGGAGGAGGAGATAATCGCCTGGCTATTGCGGACAGACTCGCCTTATCTGCAAGGCCTGAGCCTGGAGCGCCTGGCCCCGGGCCGGCCCCTGCGGGTCAACTCCGGCGCCAACCCTTACGCCGCCGGCTTCCTCACCCCCTCGGGACAGGTGGAGTTCTACTCCCAGGCCCTGGCGGACCAGGGCCTGGACCCCCTGCCCGACGGCGCGCCCAGCTTGGACCCCGAGGGGCAGGGGCGCTATGGCCTGCAACTCATCACCCCGCCTCGGCATCAGTTCCTCAACTCCACCTTCAACGAGGTGCCGGCCCTGTTGGCCCAGGCCGGCCCGGCCACCCTGTTGCTGCATCCCATTGACGCCGCCGCCCGGGGCATCGCCGATGGCCAAGAGGTGCGGGTCTTCAACGACCGGGGCCAGTGTTTTTTGCGGGCCCAGGTGAGCCAGGCCACGCGGCCGGGAGTCACCGTGGCCGAGGGACTGTACTGGGGCGGGCACACTCCGGGCGGCCGGGGTATCAACCACCTCACCTCCCAGCGCCTGGCCGACCTGGGCGGCTCCTGCGCCTTTCACTGCAACCTTGTGGAGGTGGTGCCGGTCTCTTAGCCCCCTCGCGGCGGCACGGCGCGCCCAAAATAACCCTCCGCCGCGTATGGCCTTGGCATAATCAATACTGAGAGGTATGAAAAATACACAACGGCTTCCCAGGTGTAGGTAATACTCCTGTGACGCGAGAGCCGGACCTTGCCGTCCCCTGCTTCTGAATCGTAGGTTTGCGTTCCCGCCCGGCCCGTGACCCCGCACGGGGGACTTGCCCCGACAATCCCTGTCATAACCGCTAGATAATCTCAGTAGACCCACTGGAGAGGCACCAAACTTGGCAGGCCGTGGTGCACAATTGCGTGCATCAATTGTCATTATTGTAAACTTAACGTCCTCATGATTTTCCCAGCCACGGCTTGACAAAAACCAATATAGCTTCGTTAGGAGCGCGTTAGGATTTGGCATGGGCCTTGCTGAAAAGCTGGTCAGAATAGTTGCCTGGCTTGGGTACCACGCAAGGAGATGCCTATGAACACAACCAAATCAACATGCTGTATTTCAATTAGAAATGGCGTGGGACCCTAGCTGAGGCCTGGCGGGCTACCGGTATGCCCCCCGAGCTTTTTACCAAGATTACGAGGATATCAACAAAGGGAAAGGGATCATGAAAAGACTTCTGGCATTGACAATCTTGGCCTTATTCATTGGTGTATGGGCACCATTGGCCGCCATGGCCGGCGACCAGGAAGCCGCCGCTCCCGCCGCCGCGGCCGAGGCGCCCAAGGCCGCCATCACCCCCGATCCCTCGGGGGCCAACACCGGCGGCGTCGCCGACATCTACGGCGCCACCGCCAACGCCCCCAAGGATGAGAAGGAGTTCAACGAGCTGGCCAAGAATGAACCCCTGGCGGCCAAGGTGGCCGACGTGGCGGGGCGCAATCGCGTGGCCATCAACATGGTCTGGACTCTGATCTGCGGCTTCTTGGTCATGTTCATGCAGGCGGGCTTCGCCCTGGCCGAGACCGGCTTCACCCGGGCCAAGAACGCCGGCCACACCATGGCCATGAACATGATGATCTACGGCATCGGCATGCTGGGCTACTGGATCTGCGGCTACGCCCTGCAGATGGGCGGCGTGGGCGGTGCCCCCACCCTGGGCGCCGGCCCCGGCCTCTTGGACAACGAGTTCACCATCAGCCTTTTGGGCAAGGACTTCGGTCTATTTGGCCTGAAGGGCTTCTTCCTCTCCGGCGGCACCTATGACGTGGGTGTCTTCACTCTGTTCCTGTTCCAGATGGTCTTCATGGACACCACGGCCACCATACCCACCGGCACCATGGCCGAGCGCTGGACCTTCAAGTCCTTCGTGGTCTACGGCTTCTTCATCGCCATGTTCACCTATCCCCTGTATGCCAACTGGGTGTGGGGCGGCGGCTGGCTGTCGCAGTTGGGCAAGAATTTCGGTCTGGGGCACGGCACCCTGGATTTTGCCGGCTCCTCGGTGGTGCACATGACCGGCGGCGTGGCCGCCCTGGCCGGCGGCATCGTGCTCGGGCCGCGCCTGGGCAAGTACAAGGCCGACGGCACCCCCAACGCCATGCCCGGCCATCACATCCCCATGGCGGTGGCCGGCTGCTTCATCCTGGCCTTTGGCTGGTTCGGCTTCAACGCCGGCTCCACCCTGGCCGGCTCCGACCTGCGCATCGGCGTCATCGCCGTCAACACCATGCTGGCCTCGGCCGCCGGCGCCTTCGCGGCCATGACGTACATGTGGCTCCTTTACGGCAAGCCCGACGTCTCCATGGCCGCCAACGGCCTTTTGGCCGGCCTGGTGGCCATCACCGCGCCCTGCGCCTTCGTCAACTCGGTCTCGGCGGTTATCATCGGCACCGTGGCCGGCGTGCTCCTGTGCGTGTCGGTCTTCTTCGTGGAGCGCACACTGAAGGTCGACGACCCCGTGGGCGCCATCAGCGTGCACGGCGTCAACGGCGCCTGGGGCCTGTTGTCCCTGGGGCTGTTCGCCGACGGCAGCTATGGAGACGGCCTGAACACCATCACCGGCCCGGTTTCGGGTCTGTTCTATGGCGACGCCAGCCAGTTCCTGGCCCAGGTGATCGGCGTGCTGACCAACTTCACCTTCGTGTTCGTCACCATGTTCGTCTTCTTCAAGGTGCTGGACATGATCGTGCCCCTGCGCGTCAAGGAGGAGCAGGAACTGGAGGGGCTGGATCAGAGCGAGGTCGCGGTGTTGGCCTACCCCGACTTCAGCTTGAAGCAGAGCCACCGCTAGACGCATGATAATACCAATTACGACGACACCCGCAGGAGGTGAACGGACATGAAGAAAATAGAGGCCATCATAAAGCCGGCCAAGCTGGAGGGAGTCAAGGACGCCCTCAACGCCCTGGGCGTGCAGGGCATGACCGTGACCGAGGTAAGGGGCTACGGCCGCCAAAAAGGCCACGTGGAAACC
>JAKAGJ010000008.1 GCA_021815655.1 Deltaproteobacteria bacterium
GAAGGTGGTGAGCATGGCCAGCTGGTTGGCCTGCACCTGGTTGCCCGAGGCCACCGAAATCAAGAGCCCCTGGCCCAGCATCACCAACAGGTACAGGGCCGACATGGCCACCATCAGCAACCAGGAGCCGCGCATGGGCACGTCGAAAAGAAACTGGCCCATGCCCATGGCGATGGCCATGTCCAGCATGCCAACCAGGAAATACGGCCCCAGCTTGCCCAGGATCAGCTCGGCCTGCTTCAAGGGGCTGGCCATCAGCCCCTCCATGCTGCCGCGCTCGGCCTCGCGCACCACCGACAGGGCCGTCAGCGTGGCGCCCACCATGGTCATGATGACCACGATCAGGCCGGGCACGATGAAGTTGCGGCTCTCCATCTCCTCGTTGAACCACACCCGGGGCTCGTAGGTCAGGGGGGTCTTGATCTGATTGAGCCCTTTCTTCTCCAGGCGCTCCACCATGATCTTCTGGTTGTATTCGGCGGTCACTCCCTGCACGTAGCCCAGGACCACGTTGGCGGTGTTGGCGTCGGAGCCGTCGATGATGGCCTGCAACTTGGCCGGCTGCTCGCTGGTGAGCTGCTTGCCGAAATCATGGGCCAGCACCAGCACCAGGCGGACCTCGCCGCGGTTGACCAGGTCCTCGGCCTCTTGGTAGGAGTCCACGTAGTGGGTCAAGCTGAAGTAGGGCGAGCCCAGGAAGCGGTTGATGAACTCACGGCTGACCTGACTGCGCCCCTGGTCCAGGACCGCCGTGGGCACGTGCGTAATGTCGAAGGTCAGCGCGTAGCCGTAGAGCAGCAAGAGCATCACCGGCATCAAGACGATCTGGATCAGGCTGCGGGGATCGCGCTTGATCTGGATCAGTTCCTTGCGGAACACGGCCAGCACCCTGCGTAGCCGCATGGTTTTAAGCCTCCGTCGCCGGAGGCCGCGCCCGACGGCGCGCCAGGGCGGCGGCGCGGGCCGGATCGCGCCAGGCGTAGAGCACCGCGCCCCAGCCGAAGCCGCCCCCCACGCCCACCAGCACCAGGTGGTCGCCGTCGCGGAAGAGGTGGCGGTTCTCGTCCAGCAGGATGGCGATGGAGGCCTGGGTGGTGTTGCCGTACTTCTGGTAGTTGGACAGCACCTTGTCGGCGGGCAGGCCCAGGCGGCGCTGGGCGCCCTCCAGGATGCGCCGTCCGGCCTGGTGGGGCAGCAGGTAGTCAATATCCTCCAGACCCAGGCCTCGCTGAGCCAACACCCCCCGGGTGGTCTCTTCCACCTTGCCGATGGCAAAGTCCTTGATGTCCTTGGTTTGCAGCTGGAAGCAGTGCAGTCCCTGCTCATAGACCGCTTGGCAGTTGTCGGGAGTGATGGGCAGGGCCGAGCCGCCGGCCGGCACCTCCACCCATAATTGCTTCTGGCCGTCGCTGGCGGCCTGACTGGCCAGGATGCCGCGGCCCCTGGCACGGGAGCGGGCCAGCACCACCGCGCCGGCGCCGTCGCCAAATGTGGCGCCGGTGATGTAGTGGCGCATGTCGGTGGCGCTGGTGGCCTTGTCGGCGGCCACCACCAAGGCGTGGCGGTAGGCCGGATGGTGGGCCAGCATGGCGTCGGCGATGTGCAGGCCGTAGATGAAACCCGAGCAGGCGGTGTTGACGTCAAAGGCCAGGGAGCGGCCGGTGGCGCCCAGCTTGTCCTGCAGGATGGAGGCGGTGTTGGGCGTCTTCTTGTCGGGGGTGGTGGTGGTGACCAGGATGAGGTCGATGTCCCCGGCCTCCAGCCCGGCGTCGGCCAGGGCGCGGCGGCTGGCCTCGCAGGCCAGGTCGGAGGTGGCCTGGTCCTCGCCGGCCCAGCGCCGCTCCTCAAACCCCATGACCCGGCTGACCCACTGGGGATAGGGGCCGCCGCTGACGGCGTCGAAGCGGCTCAAGTCCACGTAGGCCAACAGGTCCTGGTTGGTCACCACGCGGCTGGGCACATAACTGCCCGTGCCCACGATCAGGTTGCCCATGGCGTCCGGCCTTGGCTCATGGTTGGCTCTCTTCCCGGGCCGCCTCGATATAGGAGATGAAGGCGTCCTCCAGGCTGGGTTCAATCTCCTCCAGGCGGCGGCAGGAAATCCCGCGGGCCTCCAGGGCCGCGCGCAGCTTCGTCTCGGCTTCGTCCTCGTCGGGCACCGACAGATGCAGGGTGTCGCCAAAGATGTTGGCCTCCAGCACCTGCGGCAGCCCCTGCACGGCTTCCAAGGCCTGGCTGAGATCATCCGGTCGCAGGCGCAGCACGCGGCCCGGCAGGGCCTGCTTCAGCTCCAGGGGCGTGCCCTGGGCCACCAGGCGCCCCTGGTAGATCAGCACCAGGCGGTCGCAGTACTCGGCCTCGTCCAGGTAGTGGGTGGTCACCAGCACCGTTACCCCGCGCTGGGCCATGTCGCCGATCAGCTCCCAGAAGTTGCGCCGGGAGTTGGGGTCCACGCCGCTGGTGGGCTCGTCCAGAAACAGGATGGAGGGCTCGTGCAGTATGGACGAGGCCAGGGCCAGGCGCTGGCGCAGGCCGCCGGCCAGGGTGCGCGTGGGCTGGTCGCGGCGGTCCAAAAGGTCCACCAGGCTCAGAACCTGGTGGGAACGCTCCTTGAGGCGGGCCGGCTTAAGGCCGTAGATGCCGCCGAAGAAGGTCAGGTTCTCCTGCACGGTCAGGTCGTCATACAAGGAGAAGCGCTGGCTCATGTAGCCGATGATCTCCTTGATGCGGCCGTGGTCCTTGACGATGTCCAGGCCGGCCACGCTGCCGCCGCCGCTGCTGGGCAACAACAAACCGTTGAGCATGCGGATGGTGGTGGACTTGCCGGCGCCGTTGGGCCCCAGAAAGCCGAAGATCTGGCCCTTGTACACCTCGAAGCTGACGTGGTCCACGGCCCGGAAGGAGCCGAAGTCCCGGGTCAGGTCGCGCACCTCTATGGCTTTTTCGACTTTCACGCCGCCGCCCCCTGCTCGGCGATGATCTGCACGAACAGGTCCTCCAGGCTGGGCTCGGCCGCCAGCCAGCGGGCCCCGCCCAGGCCGGCCTGGTCCAGGGCGGCGGCCAGGCCCGGCCAGGCCCGCTCGCGGTCGGCCACGGTGACCATCAGCCGGTCGCCACGGGCCAGCACCCTGAGCACCTGGGGGTGTCCCTCCAGGGCCTGGTGGCCGGCCCGCAAATCGTCCACGCGCACCTCCATGAGCTGCCCCTCGAACTGGGCCCGCACCGCCGCCGGCGTGTCGGCCACCAGGAGGCGCCCCTTGTGCATCAGCCCCACGCGGTGGGCGCGCTCGGCCTCGTCCAGGTAGGCCGTGGAAACGAAGATGGTCATGCCGCCGGCCAGGAGCCGGTAGAGGATGTGCCAGAATTCCCTCCGACTCACCGGGTCCACGCCACAGGTGGGCTCGTCCAGGATCAAAAGCTCCGGAGTGTGGATCAGGGCGCAGGCCAGGCCCAGCTTTTGGCGCATGCCGCCGGAGAGCTGCCCGGCCAGGCGGCCGCGGAAGGGGGTGAGGTTGGAGAAGCCCAAGAGCTCGGGCACCTTCTGCCGCCGCGTCGCCAGGGGCACCTGGTACAGGTCGGCGTAGAAGGCCATGTTTTCGTCCACGGTGAGGTCGTCGTAGAGCCCGAAGCGCTGGGGCATGTAGCCGATGCGTTCCTTGATGGCCTCGGCTTTTTTCACGCTGTCCAGGCCCAGCACCGTGGCCGAGCCCTGGTCGGGGTCCATGATGCCGCAGAGCATGCGGATGGTGGTGGTCTTGCCGGCGCCGTCAGGGCCCACCAGGGCGAAGGATTCCCCCCGGTCCACGCTCAGGCGCAGGCCCCGCACGGCCTCGAGCGCCCCGAAGCGCTTGCCCAGGTCCTGGGTGTCTATGGCGGCGTCAGGGCTTGGCATTGCTGGCGGGCTGCCCCGGTGCGGCAGCCTTTTGGGGCTCCAGGGGGATGACCGCCTCGCCGGGCATGCCCGGCTTAAGCTCCTTGTCGGGATTTTCCGCCCGCACCTTGGTGCGGTAGACCAGGGTCACCCGCTCCTTCTGGGTCTCCACGGTCTTGGGCGTGAACTCGGCCTTGGAGGAGATGTAGGCCACCCGGGCCGGGTAGCGCTTGCCGGGATAGGTGTCGGTGGTGACGTAGGCTTTCTGCCCCAGGCGCACCATGGCCAACTGGGTTTCGGGGATGTAGCCCTCCAGCCACACGCCGTCCAGGTCGCCCAGGGTCACCACCGGCGAGCCCACGGCCAGCACCTCGCCGGGCTCGGCCTGGCGCACCAGCACCACGCCACTGACCGGCGAGACCAGACGCGCGTAGCCCAGGCGGGTGCGGGCCAGATCCAGGGAGGCCTTGGCCTGATTGAGGTCGGCCCGGCCGGCGGCGATGTCCTCGCTGCGGAAGCCCTCCTTGACCAGGCTGTAGCGCTCGCGGGCCCGCTGCAAGGCCTCCTGGGCCATGGTGTGGGCCAGGCGGGCCTTGTCCAGGGTGGCCTGAGGCGAGGCCCCCCGCTTGGCCAGGATTTCCTGACGCTTCAAGTCGCGGCCCTTGTCCTCCAGATCGGCGCCCGCCTGCACCAGGGCGGCCTGGGCGTCCTTCAACTCCTGGGGGCGGTTGCCGGCCAGGAGCTTGTCCAGGGTGGCCTGGGCCGCAGCCTGGCGGGCCTCGGCCAAGGCCACGTCCTGCCTCAAGTCCTGGTCCTCCAACTCGGCCACCAGTTGGCCCGGCGCCACCTGGTCGCCCTCCTCGAAATGCATCACCGCCACCTTGCCGGGCACCTTGAAGGCCAGGTCGGTCTCGGTGGTTTCGATGTGACCGGAAAGACGGAGGACGTTGGGGGCGCCGGAGTTGTCGCCGCGGAACTGCCGGTAGGCTATCACCCCCGCCGCCAAGAGCGCCGCCAACACCAAGACCGATATGAGCTTGCGTTTCAAGGTCCCTGCCCCCCTGGCCTGCCGCGTCCTTGGTGGATCACCAGGCCCGGCGCGGCCACCCGGCCTGGTCCGGCTACAATTTAACAACTGGGGCCAGAGCCCGTCCATGTCATTTTATCACCGCCGCCAACGGATTGCCCGGTCCACATGGGCCGAGGCTTGTGCTAAGATAGCCTCGCCGCGAGCCGGCGCCCGTGCTCACCCCGGCCCCCAACCCCCTAGGAGGTCCCGCATGAGCAAGACCAACCGCGGATGGCTGCCCACCTATTGCCAGCCCGACGCCTTTTTGCCCAAGGTGCCGGAGACCAGGGTCCTCTTCAGCCGCCGGCCTTTTCTCTTTCAGGATTTTCTGGGCCGGGCCATGTCCTTCCTGCAGGGTGAAACCATCCGCAAGATGGGCTTTGTCTACAACCCCGAAACCGCCCTGCCCTGCAAGTGGCGTTGCGCCGACGAGTCGGTCTTCGGCGTGGACCTGTGCCTGTACGCCTACACCGGCCAGTATCCCTTTGACAAGGGCGCCATCGGCGGCATGTTCAACGAGGCCAGCCTGGGCGCGGCCATTCATCACGGCGCCATAAACCTGGACTTCGGCGGCAGCCACGTGGGCTACGTGCCCGGCGAAAACGGCGGCCGCTTCGGGGCCATCTGGCGCCCCCTGCACCAGGAGTTCTCCACCGACTGCGGCTACCTGATGGGCGTCATCGAGCCCTTCAAGAAGGTGTACGAGGACGCCTGCCGCAACATCTTCGTCTACAACCCCGGCGGCGAACGCCTCCTGGTGAGCATCCCCAACGAGTTCCTGCACCCCGACTGGTCCGGCCACCCCATCAAACTCCTGGTGGACATAGAGGCCTTGACCGCCGAGACCGTGGACTACCGCGACGAGGTGCCCCATACCCACACCATGGTGGGGCGCTCGCTGTTCCACGTACACCCCGGCTTCATCCAGTGTCTTAGCCCCAAACAGGCCCATGACTTCAACTCGCCGCGCCCCACGCCCATCGGGCGGGCCTTGACCCATCAGTTCTTCAACATCTTTGACACCAAGGCCCTGCTGGACGAGGCCGGCCAGCCCCGGCAGAAGCTTTTGCCCTACATGAAGCACATCGTCTCGGCGTCCCACTCGCCCGAGGGGCTCAAGGCGGCCATCATCAACACCAGCCTCAACCACAACGCGCTCACCGACGCCGTGCGCGCCCAGGCCTTTCTGTCCTACGACTTCGTCAGCTTCACCGGCGTCTTCATCGACCTCTACGACGAGGACCTGCAAAGCTACGTCAATCTCTTCCAGCCCCTGGGCCTGACCATCAAACCCCAGGGCTGCCAGCGCGAGGTGGAGATGACCACCGAGGAAATACATCACCTGCTGCAAGAGCAGACCCCGGCCACCCCGGTGCTGCCCCTGGCCGACGTGCTGGGCTTCAGCGAGCCGGAGATTCCCCTGGAGAAGTTCACCTACCATCCGGGTTACTTCACCCGCCCCTGAGGCCGTCCCGGCAGCAAATGCCCTGATGCGGCAAGCAAGACACGGGCGGGGATAACCCCCGCCTCTTGTATGTTGGGCAAGGTCGATACGGAAGCCGGCCCAGGGGCGGGGCGCCCGCCGACCCGTGGTGGAAGTCGAGGCGCTCGAACCCACCGCTACGAAGAAAAGACCTCTTGCTGCCTTTGGTTTTCGTAGGGGCGGGATTTATCTCCGCCCGTCTTGATCCTTTTCAGCCTGAAAATTTAGCCTGAAAATTTGGCCAGGGCGTGGGTCTAGTCGGCGTTGGCCGGCCGCTGGCGCAGGGCCTTGGTGCGCGCCCGGGCCAGCTTGGCCTCCAGGCGCCTGGCGCGCGCGGCCTGGCTGGGGCGGGTGGGGCGGCGGGGGATGATCGGGGCGTTCAGGTCGGCCAGGCGCTTGGTCAGGCGCTCCAGGGCCTTCTCGCGGTTCTGCTGGCGGGAGCGGCGCTCGCTGGCCGTGACCACGATGCCCGTGGGCAGATGGGTCAGCCTGACCGCCGTCTCCACCTTGTTGCGGTGCTGGCCGCCCGGCCCGGAGGCCCGGTAGTACTCCCAGGACAGCTCGCTCTCCGGCGGGGGGGTGGGCTGGGTCATGGCCGGCTTTGCTTGCTAGACACGCTTGTCTTGTTCGATGTAGGCGTAGGCCGAGTGGTTGTGGATGGACTCGAAGTTCTCGCTGTCCACGGCGAACCAGGTGATGTTGGGGTCCTGACCCAGCTTGCGCGCCACCTCGCGCACCACGTCCTCCACGAACATGGGCGTGGCGTAGGCGTGCTCGGTGACGTATTTCTCGTCGTCGCGCTTGAGCACCGAAAAGACCTCGGAACTGGCGGAGTGCTCCACCAGGCGGATCAGGTCCTCGATCCAGATGAAGCGCTTGAAGCGCACGGCCAGGCGCACCAGGCCGCGCTGGTTGTGGGCCCCGCCCAGGCTGATCTCCTTGGAGCAGGGGCACAGGGTGGTCACCGGCGCGGTGACCTCCACCACCAGGTCATAGCCCTTGCCGTTCAAGCTGCCGCGAAAGGCCACGCCGTATTCCATCAACCCCTGGGCCCCGCTCACCGGCGCCGACTTGTTGATGAAGTAGGGGAACTCCACCTCGATGTGGGCGCTCTCGGCCCTGAGGCGCCGCTTCATCTCTTCCAGGATATCGCTCAGGTTGCGGATGTTTATGTTGTTGGAGTACTCGGACAGGAGCTCGATGAAGCGGCTCATGTGGGTGCCCTTGTACTGGTGGGGCAGGTTCACGTACATGTTGATGGAGGCCACCGTCTGCTGGCTGCCGTTGGCCCTGTCCAGCACGGTGATGGGATAGCGGATGTTTTTCACCCCCACCTTATCGATGGGAATGTTGCGGTGGTCAGGCTGGCTTTGCACGTCGATCATGGGGGCCTCCCCCGCCGCGTCCCCCATGGTGCGACGGCGGGTTTGCGGGCAGTCTAAAGCCCTGGAAGTTAGTCGGCATTCCAGGAGTAGAGGTCAATTATAAAGTGGAACGAGAGGGGCCACAACCCCTCTCGTTCCGGATCGTACAATGTTTTTTTGGGGAGGCTACCAGCCCCAGGTCAGGTGCTTGTGGATGCTGTCGGCGGCCAGGCGTCCGGCCCCGGCGGCCAGGATGACCGTGGCCGCGCCGGTTACGATGTCGCCTCCGGCCCACACGCCGGGCTTCTTGGTCTTGCCGTCCTCGTCAGCCACGATATAGCCCCACTTGTTCACCTCCAGGCCCGGAGTGGTGGAGGTGATGAGCGGATTGGCGCCGGAGCCCACGGCGATGATGGCCAGGTCGCAGTCCAGGGTCTTGATGCTGCCGGCCACCGGCTCGGGCCGGCGACGGCCGCTGGCGTCGGGCTCGCCCAGCTTCATCTCCTGCAACTCCACGGCCTTGAGCCAGCCGCGCTCGTCGCCCAAAAAGCGCAGGGGCGAGTGCAGGTAGAAGAACTGGATGCCCTCCTCCTCGGCGTGGTGCAGCTCCTCGGCGCGGGCCGGCATCTCGTCGCGGGAGCGGCGGTAGACGCATTTGACGTCGTCGCAGCCCATGCGCATGGCCGTGCGCAGGGAGTCCATGGCCACGTTGCCGCCGCCGAACACGCACACGTGCTCGCCGCGCACCAGGGGCGTGTCGTACTCGGGGAAGAGATAGGCCTTCATCAGGTTGCTGCGGGTGAGGTACTCGTTGGCGCTGTACACGCCGATCAGGTTCTCGCCGGGTATCTTGAGGAAGGAGGGCAGGCCGGCGCCCACGCCCAGGTACACGGCGTCAAAGCCCTCCGTGCTCAAGAGCTCGTCCACGGTGACCTGGGAGCCCACCACGGCATTGCATTCGACCTTGCAGCCCAGGCGCTCCAGGAAGTTGACCTCGCTGGCCACGATCTCCTTGGGCAGGCGGAACTCGGGGATGCCGTAGACCAACACGCCGCCGGGCTTGTGGAAGGCCTCGAAGATCGTCACCTCGTGGCCCTTGCGGATCAGGTCGCCGGCCACGGTGAGACCGCCGGGGCCGGACCCCACCACGGCCACCTTCTTGCCGGTCTTGGGGGCGATGGGCGGCATGGGGATGTCGGAACGGCCCCGTGCCCAGTCGGCGGCGAAGCGCTCCAGGTTGCCGATGGAAACCGGGTCGTCCTTTTTGCCCACGATGCAGCGGCCCTGGCACTGGCTCTCCTGGGGGCAGACCCGGCCGCAGACCGCCGGCAGGGAGTTCTTTTCCCACAGCTTGAGGATGGCCTTGGTGAAGTCGCCCTCGGCGATGTGGTGGATGAACTCGGGGATCAAGACCCCCACGGGGCAGCCTTCCACGCAGGCCGGCTTCTTGCACTGCAAGCAGCGGCTGGCCTCGGCTAAAGCCTGCTCGGGGCTGTAGCCCAGGGGCACTTCCTGGAAATTGCGCCGGCGCACGCTGGCCGGCTGCTCGGGCATCTTCTGGCGAGGCGTTTTTTGTTTCTTATCTTCGGCCATGTTCGGCGTCTCCTGGCTATTGGCGGTTAGGCTCTCGTTAGGCTTGGCTGGCGCAGGAACACTTGCGCTGGTAGGCCTCCATGGCCTCCCGCTCCTGCTTCTGGTAGGCGGTGAGGCGCAGGCCCAGCCCCTCGAAATCCACTTGGTGACCGTCGAACTCCGGCCCGTCGACGCAGGCGAACTTGGTGGCCCCGCCCACCGCCACCCGGCAGCAGCCGCACATGCCGGTGCCATCCACCATGATGGCGTTCAAGCTGACCATGGTGGGCACCCCGAACTCGGCCGTGACCTTGCAGCAGAACTTCATCATGGGCACCGGCCCGATGCAGACCGCTTCCTTGACCTCCTGGCCCAGCTTGGTCAGCTGCTCGCGCAGCACGTCGGTGACGAAGCCGTGGTGGCCGTAGGAGCCGTCGTCGGTGCAGATGTGGAGTTCGTCGCTGGCGGCGCGCATCTTGTCCTCCATTATCAGGAGGTCCTTGTTGCGCGCGCCGATGATGGCGATGACCTTGTTGCCGGCCTGCTTGAAGCCCCGGGTGATGGGGTGCAGCACGGCCACGCCGGTGCCGCCGCCCACGCAGATGATGGTGCCCTTCTTCTCGATGGGCGTGGGGCTGCCCAAGGGCCCGGCGATGTCCTGGATGTGGTCCATGACGTTCAGGCTCTTCAAGAGCGCCGTGGACTTGCCCACCACCTGATAGATAATGGTGATGGTGCCCTTCTTGGGATCGCTGTCGGCCATGGTCAGCGGGATGCGCTCGCCGGTCTCGTTGACCCTCAGGATGACGAACTGACCTGGCTTGGCCTTGGCCGCGATTTTGGGGGCCCTGATCTCGTTGGCCACCACCGTGCCTTGCGCCAGCTCGGTTTTAGACAAGATTTCAAACATGACGCCTCCGTTGCTGGCAATTCTGCCGGGCTTTGAGAGATGTGTTACTGCCTCGCGGGTGCCGGGAGTGTATTATGGGCCGCGCCCGGCCCTGCACGGGGATGCGACAGGCTTCACATATCATTGTCTCCCGCCCCTGTCAATTTAAAGCGTTAAGACACTTAATCCCGTGGATTCAGTATGTTCTGCATATTAACCTATATATAAGTAAATCATTAGTACTTTTAAGGGGTTTTACGCCGGTCCGGGGCGGCCGGCCCCCGCCGCCGTCGGCACAAGGGCGTCCTAACTACCGCAGTTGTGCAGCAATTTGCTTGACGCCCGCTGGCAAAGCGTGCTATTTGCCCGTGGGTAAACGGTTTTTGTGGTCAGGGACCGCTTCGTGGCACGGGGCCATTTCGCTCACGCCGCCGCGGCACCAGAACCACGCGAGCGAGGGCGGAGCGGACCGCACAAGGCCTTCCGCCTTAAAGTTGTACAATAGCTGAGCACTTTTTCAGGAGGAAGACCATGCCCAAGCTGCCGGATCCGGCCAAAGGCGCCAAGGACTACGAGATCGCAGAAGCCGCCGAAAAGTACATGAAGCCGATTCGGCAAATCGCCGAGGAGCTGGGGATCACCGACGAGGAGCTCCTGCCCTACGGCCACTACGTGGCCAAGGTCGACTTCATGAAGGTGGTCAAGCGCCTGGCCAAGAAGCCTGACGGCAAGTACATCGACGTCACCGCCATCACCCCCACCCCCCTGGGCGAGGGCAAGTCCACCTCCTCCATGGGTCTGGTGCAGGGCCTGGGCAAGCGCGGCAAGAACGTGACCGCGGCCATTCGCCAGCCCTCCGGCGGCCCCACCATGAACATCAAGGGTTCGGCGGCCGGTGGCGGCCTGGCCCAGTGCATCCCGCTGACCCCCTTCAGCCTGGGGCTGACCGGCGACATCAACGCCATCATGAACGCCCACAACCTGGGCATGGTGGCCATGACCTCGCGCATGCAGCACGAGTTCAACTACACCGACGCCCAGCTGGCCAAGCGCGGCTTGAAGCGCCTGGACATCGACCCTCGCCGTCCGGAGATGGGCTGGATCATCGACTTCTGCGCCCAGACCCTGCGCAACATCATCATCGGCATGGGCGGCAAGAGCGACGGCTTCATGATGCAGTCGCGCTTCGGCATCGCGGTGTCTAGCGAGATCATGGCCATCCTGGCCGTGGCCAAGGACCTGAAGGACATGCGCGAGCGCATGGGCAAGATCATCGTGGGCTACAACAAGTACACCGGCGCCCCGGTGACCACCAACGACCTGGACGTGGCCGGCGCCATGACCGCCTGGATGGTCGAGGCCCTGAACCCCAACCTGATGCAGACCCTGGAAGGCCAGCCGGTCTTCGTGCACGCCGGGCCTTTCGCCAACATCGCCATCGGCCAGAGCTCCATCATCGCCGACCGCGTGGGCCTCAAGCTGGGCGACTACCACGTGACCGAGTCCGGCTTCGGCGCCGACATCGGCTTCGAGAAGTTCTGGAACCTGAAATGCCGCTACAGCGGCTTGAAGCCCCACTGCGCCGTGGTCGTGGCCACCATCCGGGCCCTCAAGTGCCACGGCGGCGCCCCCATCCCGGTGCCTGGCAAGCCCATGCCCGAGGAATACAAGAAGGAAAACGTGGGCTGGGTCGAGAAGGGCTGCGCCAACCTGATCCACCACATCAACACCGTCAAGAAGGCCGGCATCAACCCCGTGGTGTGCATCAACGCCTTCTACACCGACACCAAGGGCGAGATCGCCGCGGTGCGGCGCCTGGCCGAGCAGGCCGGTGCCCGCGTGGCCCTGTCCCGCCACTGGGAAAAGGGCGGCGACGGCGCCCTGGAGTTCGCCGACGCGGTGGTGGAAGCCTGCGACGAAAAGAACGACTTCAAGCTCCTCTACGACCTCAAGATGCCTGTCCGCCAGCGCATCGAGAAGATCGCCAAGGAAGTCTACGGTGCCGACGGCGCCGACTTCTCCGCCGAGGCCCTGGCCAAGGCCAAGCGCATCGAGGCCGACCCCGAGCTGTCCAAGCTGGGCACCTGCATGGTCAAGACCCACCTGTCCTTGACCGACAACCCCAGCCTCAAGGGCGTGCCCAAGGATTGGCGGCTCTTTGTCCGCGATATCCTTATCTATGGCGGCGCCGGCTTCGTGGTTCCGGTGGCCGGCACCATCACGCTGATGCCCGGCACCGCCTCCGACCCGGCCTACCGCCGCGTGGACGTGGACGTCAAGACCGGCAAGGTCAAGGGCATCTTCTAAATCCTCAAAAGAAAAGCTTTGTGCATCCCAACTCGGGGGGCTTGCCCCCCGAGTTTTTTTTGTGTATGGTCCCAAAGGCCTCTGTAATAATATGTGTGGTAGCCTTAATGACATATTTCACAAATAACCTCCACCCCTGACCGCGATTGTGCGCAGCAAGCCGCTCCCTGCGGGCGGTTAAACCCCATCCCGGACGGGGAAGGGCCCCAATCCCCCCCGCCCCAGGTTGAAGGACGAGGAAATGGCAAACGCAAAAGACAGCAAGGTCGGAGCGGTAATGGTTGTGGGCGCCGGCATCGCCGGTGTGCAGGCGTCCTTGGACCTGGCTAACGCGGGCTATTACGTCTACCTGGTGGAAAAGACCTCGGCCATTGGCGGCCGCATGGCTCAGTTGGACAAGACCTTCCCCACCAACGACTGCGCCATGTGCATCGTCTCGCCCAAGCTGGTGGAGTGCGGACGCCACCTTAACATCGAAATCATCACCAACGCCGAGGTGCAGGGCATCGCCGGCGAGGCGGGCAACTTCCATGTTTCGGTGCACCAGAAACCGCGCTACATCGACCCCGAGAAATGCACCGCCTGCGGCGACTGCATCGCCGCCTGCCCGGTGGCCCTGCCCAACGAGTTCAACCAGGGGCTCAACACCTGCAAGGCCACCAACAAGCGCTACGCCCAGGCCTTCCCCAACGCCTACGCCATCACCAAGCTGGACCGCGCCCCCTGCAAGATCACCTGCCCGGCCAACCTGAACGTGCAGGGCTACGTGCAGATGGCCAATTTGGGCAAATACCAGAAGTCGCTGTCCATCATAATGGA
>JAKAGJ010000487.1 GCA_021815655.1 Deltaproteobacteria bacterium
TGGCCAGCCTGCTCCTGGCCCTGGCCCTGAGCCTGGGTGGCTGCCTGCCTCCCCGCCACTTCGACGAGGAGGCCTGGCGCCGCCAGGTGGCATCGGAGAAGGTCGCCGACCTCTACGCCCCCCACCAGGACCCCCAGGGCCGCTTCTTCAATCCCTGGCAGCCCCGCGAGCACTCCTGGTGGAACCTGATCTACTGGCTCTTGTCAGCCAACAGCCTGGGCGACCGGCGGGGCCAGGCCCCGGAGGTCCCCCGCCAGGCCAACGACGGCGCCTATCTGGCCCTGCCCGTTGCCTCTGTGCCGAATATCTCCGCCCGGCCTCAACGGGAGCCGCCGACGCCCGCTGAGGGGATAGCTCCGACCGACCCGTTGTCGGCCAGCCGGGGGCGCCAGGCCCCGGGCATAACCTGGATCGGCCACGCCACCTTTGCCGTGCAACTGGGCGGGCCGCCGGTCATCACCGACCCATTCTTCGGACCCAGGGCCGGCCCGGCCCGGCGCCAGGTGCCCCCGGCCTTCGGGCCGGAGAAGGTGCCGGCCGGGGCCGTGGCGCTGATCAGCCACAACCACTACGATCACCTGGACGCCTTCAGCGTGGCCGCCCTGGGCGACCGAGTCATCTTTCTTTGTCCCCTGGGGCTTAAAACACTGCTGGGCGAACTGGGCGCCAGGCAGGTGCGCGAGCTGGACTGGTGGCAGAGCCTCACCATCGAGGGCACCACCTTCACCTGCCTGCCGGCCCAGCACTGGTCCCTGCGCCTGGGGCAGGGCTACAACATGAGCCTGTGGTGCTCCTGGCTCATCGAGCGCGGCGGCCGCCGGGTCTTCTTCAGCGGCGACAGCGGCTATTTCATCGGTTTCGGCGAGATCGGCCGGCGCTACCCGGGCATCGACGCGGCGCTCATCTCGGTGGGGGCCTATCTGCCGCGCTGGTTCATGCACTATGCCCACCTGGACCCGGCCGAGGCCCTGGCCGCCGCCCGCGACCTGGGGGCCAAGGCCCTGGTACCCGGGCACTGGGGCGCCGTGCAACTGGGCGACGAACCCCTGGCCTGGGTCCTGGGCGACCTCAAGGCCGCCAGCCGCCAGCGCCCGCCCACGGCCAATCCCCGGCTGACCATCCTGCCGGTGGGCGGGCGCCTGTCCCTGGACTGATCCCGCCCCCGGCATAACCATACTAGCCCTATCTATATTTTGACCTTACAATTTAAGATAAGTCCCCGGCCGCGGCTGGCCCTTGCCCTGGGCCGGGCGACGCCCGTGCCAACCCCCAAGGGAGATCCGCTCATGGAAATCAAAAAGATTCTATGGCCCACCGACCTGTCGGAAAATGCCGCCCAGACCCTGCCCACCCTGCGCGCCCTGGCCCAGATACTGGGGGCCGAGGTGCACATGCTCTACGTCAGCGAGGGCATCAGGGACTACGACCACATCTATGGCGACGCCAATCCCGCCTTCCTGAAAGGCTTTCAGGACCAGGAAAACCAGCGCGCCCTGGCCAAGATGGACGCCGTGTGCCATGACCAGTTGGCCGGCTGTCCGCTCATCACCCGCCATCTGCGCTCCGGCTACCCGCCCCGGGAGATACTACGCCTGGCCAAAGAGATTGGAGCCGGTCTGATCGTGATGTCCACCCAGGGGCGCAACTACGATGAGGGCCGCAGCGGCTTCTTGGGCTCGGTGAGCGAGCGGGTGGTGCGCTACAGCGCGGTGCCGGTGCTGCTGGTAAATCCCTCCGGCGCTGGCGAATATCCCGAGCTGGCCCCCCAGACCCCACGCGGCTATCAAGACTAGGCCCGCCCCGCGCTCCCGGCCACCACGGGGGCGCGGCACCTTGTCCCCTGGGGCGCTAATTCAGGATATTGT
This sequence comes from Deltaproteobacteria bacterium, assembly GCA_021815655.1. Taxonomy (GTDB): domain Bacteria; phylum Desulfobacterota; class Desulfarculia; order Desulfarculales; family Desulfarculaceae; genus JACRDC01. The sequence continues at coordinate 1,866 of JAKAGJ010000487.1, forward strand.
CCCGCCGGGCGGCTTAGGCATGGCTGGCATTTTGTCTTCACATACGGTAGGATGCCCGCCATGGTCAAGAAGATGCTCATAAATGCGGTGGACCCCGAGGAACTGCGCGTGGCCCTGGTGGAGGATGGCCGGCTGGAGGCCTTCTATGTGGAGACCGCCGCCCGCGAACAGACACGGGGCAACATATATAAAGGTGTGGTGGCCAATGTGGAGCCCAGCCTGCAGGCCGCCTTCATAGACTACGGCGCTCCCCGCCACGGCTTCCTGCAGATCACCGACGTGCGCAACGACCTGTTTGGACCCAAGGCCCCGGAGAAGGGCCTGCCGCCCATCCAGGAAGTGCTCAAGCGCGGCCAGGAGATCATGGTGCAGGTGGTCAAGGAGGAGACCGGCAACAAGGGCGCCAGCCTCACCACCTTCTTCTCCATCCCCGGCCAGTCCCTGGTGCTCACCCCCGGGCGCGAGTCCCAGGGGGTGTCGCGCAAGATCGAGTCCGACGCCGAGCGCTCCCGCCTCAAGGCCATCGTGGCCGAGATGCGCCTGGACACCGAACTGGGCATCATCGCCCGCACCGCCAGCGAGGGCCGCAGCAAGCGCGACCTGTTGGCCAACGTCAAGCTCTTGCAGCGCCTGTGGGAGGACATCCAGAAGCGTGGCCGCCAGGCCAAGGCCCCCTCCCTGATCCACCGCGAGGAAGAGCTGGCCGTGCGCACCGTGCGCGACCTGTTCACCAGCGAGGTGGAAGAGGTGCTGGTGGACAACCCCGAGGTCTTCGCCCGCCTGGAGGATTTCATCAGCCTGGTGAACCCCCGGCGCAAGAAGGCCCTGAAGCTCTACCGCGAAAAACGCCCCATCTTCAGCAAGTACGACATCGAGCAGCAGCTGGAGAGCATCTACCAGCCCTATGTGCGCCTGGACTGCGGCGGCTCCATCGTCATCCACCCCACCGAGGCCCTGGTCTCGGTGGACGTCAACTCGGGCAAGGCCATCAAGGGCAAGGAGATCGAGGAGACGGCCCTGGTGGTCAACTTGGAGGCGGCCAAGGAGATCGCCCGGCAGCTCAGGCTGCGCGACCTCGGCGGGCTCATCGTCATAGACTTCATCGACATGCGCGACCGCAAGCACCAGGCCAAGGTGCACAAGGCCCTGAAGGACGAGCTGAAGAAGGACAAGGCCAAGGTCACGGTGGGGCGCATCAGCCGCTTTGGCCTCCTGGAGTTGTCGCGTCAGCGCATCCGGCCGCCCATCGACTTCGGGGCCACCCGCATCTGCCCCCACTGCCAGGGCCGGGGCATGCTGCGCACCGTGGAGGCC
>JAKAGJ010000488.1 GCA_021815655.1 Deltaproteobacteria bacterium
CATAATCATGCCGCCGGTGCAGAAGCCGCACTGCACGGCGCCCTTTTCCACGAAGGCCTCCTGCAAGGGGTGCAGTTCCCGGGGGCTCTTGGCCAGGCCCTCGATGGTGGTGACCTCGCGCTGGTGGGCCTCCACGGCCAGAGTCAGGCAGGAGCTTACCGAGCGGCCATTGATGAGCACGGTGCAGGCCCCGCAGTCGCCCTGGTTGCAGCCGACCTTGGTGCCGATCAGCCTCAAGTCCTCCCTGAGCACCTCGGCCAAGGTGCGCCAGGGGTCGATGGCCACCTCGTAACGATCTCCGTTCACTATAAGCTCTATGGTTTGCTTCGCCACTTGCGGCCTCACCGGTTGGGGTGATGTGCTGGAAGTCACTGAAATAACGACATGTGACCTAGTTTAGCCCGTAGCTTAGCAGCCCGGGCCCCGGCGGTCAAGCGTTCACTATGCGGCAAAAAAAGTTTAGTTGAATGAACGATAGGCTGGCCGGCGATCACCCGGCGGGGCCGGCCCGGCGGGCGCGGGAGGCCTTGGGGATCAGCCCTGCTCCTTGGCGATGCTGATAAAGAAGGCCGCGCCCTGACCGGGCTGGGACTCCAGCCAGGCCTGGCCGCCGTGGCGGCGGGCCACCTCGCGCACGATGGCCAGGCCCAGACCGGTGCCCTCGGTGCCCTGGGCCGTTTCCCCGCGCTGAAAGGCCTCGAAGAGTCTGGCGGCGCCGGCTGGGGCGATGCCCACGCCGTCGTCCTTGACCCCCAGCACGTGGTGGGTTTCGGTTTCCTGATATAGCGCCTCGATCTGGGATAGACCGGGACCGCCGTACTTCAGGGCGTTGTCCATGAGGTTTTGCAGCACCCGGGTCAGGGCCAGGCGCTCGCAGCGCAGCACCGGCAGGGAGGCGGGGCGCCGCCATCCTATATGGCGCGCTTGCAGGGCCGGGCCGTACTCGCGTTCCAGGGCCTCCAGGAGCTGGTCCAGGTCCACCTCCTCCAGCCTGCGCGGCCCCTCCTTGGCGGCGATGTAGGCGTTGATCTCCCGGGTCAGGGACTCGATGCGGCTGGCGGCGTTCTGTATCTGCCGGCACAGCTCCTTGCCCTTATCGGCCAGCAGGGGGCCGAACTGCTTTTGCAGGCGCTGGGTCAGCCCGAAAATGCCCACGGCCGGCGACTTGAGGTCGTGGGAGGCGGTGTAGGCGAAGAACTGGATGGCGGCCTTCTGCTCCTCCAGCTGGCGGGCCTTTTCCTTGAGCTCCTCGTTGAGCCGGGCGTTGTTGGCGGCCACGGCGATCAGGTTGCCCATGACGATGAGAAGGTCAATGGCCTGGGGCGTAAGGTGCACCATCTTGCGCGCCGCCAGGTTCATGACCCCCACCACCTGGTCCAGGGCAATCAGCGGCACGCAGATCACCACCAGGAAGCCCTTGTTGCTCAGAAGCTTGACCCGGGCCTGGTCCGGCAGTTCGCTGACGAATTGGGCGATGAACTGGCGGGTGCGCGCCGCCTTGCCGGTGAAGCCCTCATGCAGGCTCACGGTTTTAAGACCCGTGGTGTTGACCCCCAAGGAGGCGGCCAGGCGCAGGTACTTGCCGCTTTCATCCATGAGATAGAGCCGGCCGGCGTCCAGTTCCATTTGCTTGAGCACCAGGGCCAGGCCGTTGTGCAGCACGTCGTTGAGGGAGGGCGACCAGCACAGCAGGTTGCTCAACTCCAAGAGAGCGGCCAACTCCTGGCTGCGCTTGGAGATGTCCGTCTCGTCATAGGGGACGGTGATGTACTTGCTGGTGGAGAGCATGGACCCTGGGCTCCCGCGGCTGCTTTTCTGGGCGCCTGGCGGCGTCGTCGCTTTCAAGCACAGTATACATGGTTTGGCCGGCCCGGACGCCGGCCCGCCGCGGGCCGGGGATCAGGAGCCCAGATCGGCCAGCACCCGGGCCGCGTGCCCCTGGGCCTTGACCTTGGCATAGGCCCTTACCAAGAGTCCTCCGGCGTCGAAGACGTAGGTGCTGCGCACCGTGCCCTCCGTCTCCTTGCCATACATCTTCTTCACTCCCCAGGCGCCCAAGGCCTTGAGCAGGCCGGTCTGGGGGTCGGCCAGCAGGGGGAAGCCCAGTCCCAACTTGGCGGCGAATTTGGCGTGGGAGGCCACGCCGTCCTTGCTCAGGCCGGCCAGGCCGTAGCCCCTGGCCGTGAACTGCGCCAGTTCCTCCTGAAACTCCGATGTCTCGGTGGCGCAGCCGCTGCTGTGGTCCTTGGGGTAGGCATAGAGCACCAGGCCCCGGGGGCCGGACAGGTCGGCGAAGGCGCGCGCACGGCCGCTCTGGTCAGGGAGCTGGAAGGGCGGGATCAGGTCGCCGGGCCGCATGGCTCGCCTCCCAAGTCAAGGGTTGCGCACCATTATGCCTGTAGGTCCAGGCCTGGCCAAGTGTCAAAAAAAATCGGCCCGGTCCGCGCGCGCGGGCCGGGCCTGGTCGGTTCTGCCGAGGGACCGGGTCTAGAACAGGCCCCAGACCATCTTGGCGCCCATGGCCAGCAACAACAGGGCGAATATCTTCTTTACCGTGGGCACCGGCAGGGTGTGGGCCAGCTTGGCCCCCAAGGGGGCGGTGAGCATGCTCACCAGGGCCACCCCCGCCAGGGCCGGCAGGTAGATGTAGCCCCAGCTGTGGGCCGGCAGGTCAGCCACGGCCCGGCCGTTGATGATGTAGCCCAGGGCGCCGCTGATGGCGATGGGGAAGCCGATGGCCGCCGAGGTGCCGATGGCCTCGCGAGCCGGCACGTTGCACCACAGCATGAGGGGCACCGACAGCGAGCCGCCGCCGATGCCCACCAGGGCGCTGACCACGCCGGTCACCCCGCCCATGGCCGAGGTGCCCCCCCAGCCGGGCATCTGGCGGCTGGCCTTGGGCTTGATGTCCAGGAGGAGCTGGGCGGCCACGTAGAACAGGAAGGCGGCGAAGAAGCCCTTAAGGAAACCGGTGCTGAGCTGGGCCGCCACCCAGGAGCCGACCAGGGTGCCCAGGATGATGCTGATGGTGATGCGCAGCACGATGTCCCAGTGCACGGCGCCCCGGGCGTGGTGGGCGCGCACGCTGCTGATGCTGGTGAAGATGATGGTGGCCAGGCTGGTGCCCAGGGCCATGTGCATGATGTGTGCGTTGGGCATGCGCAGGACGGGGAAGA
>JAKAGJ010000489.1 GCA_021815655.1 Deltaproteobacteria bacterium
ACTTCGACCGCGCCGTGGCCACCCCGGACATGATGGGCACCGTGGGCAAGCTGGGCCGCATCCTGGGCCCGCGCGGGCTCATGCCCAACACCAAGAGCGGCACGGTCACCTTCGACCTGGCCAGGGCGGTCAAGGAGATCAAGGCCGGCAAGATCGAGTTCCGCGTGGACAAGGGAGGCGTGGTGCACGCCCCCATCGGCAAGATCAGCTTTGGCCAGGAGAAGCTGAAGGAGAACCTGGACGCCCTTATGGACACCCTGGTGCGCATGAAGCCGGCGACGGCCAAGGGCACCTACGTCAAGGGTATCACCGTCTCCACCACCATGGGACCGGGCGTGCGCCTGGACACCAGCGAGGTGAAGGCGGCCAAGGCCTAGGCCGTTCGCGCGATGATTCTGGGACGCGCGCAATAACGCCGCGCCCCACGGCAAAGGAGATCTGGAACTCTAGCTTCGTGTCAGAGACAGCGGGCGGCCGACAAGGGCCATAATGATCCCCCGGGGTCCCCCGCCGAGAGCGAAAGAGGCAGGTGTGGCGATAGGGATCGTGCTCACCACCTTAGCTCTGACCAGTCAGGGTCCAGGCGAGCAAAGGAGGTAGCCAAACGTGAACCGTAGCGACAAGGAGGCCGTGGTCCAGTCCATGGCCGAGCGTCTCGGTCGCGCCAAGGCGTTGGTCCTGACCAACTTCAACGGGCTCAAGGTCGAGCAGATGACCGAGCTGCGCCAGCAGCTTCGGGAGAAGAACCTTGAGTACGTGGTGGTCAAGAACACGCTTTTGAAGCGCGCAGCCGAGGGCTCGTCGGCCGGCAAGCTTGCCGACCAGATGGTGGGGCCCAACGGCCTGGCCATCAGCTATGACGACCCGGTGGCCCTGGCCAAGGCCTTGGTGGACTTCGCCAAGACCAATCCCAAGCTGGAGGTCCGGGCCGGCCTGCTGGAGGGCAAGACGATCAGCGCCGCCGAGGTTGGCGACCTGGCCAAGCTGCCTTCCCGCGAGGTGCTCCTGGCCATGCTGCTGGGCGCCATGAACGGCGTGCCGCGCAACCTGGTCAGCGTGCTGGCGGCCGTGCCGCGTTCCTTGATGAACGTGCTCAAGGCCATCGAGGAGCAGAAGGCCGGCCAGGCCTAACCGGAAAAGACGATCCATCATTCGCCACAAGGGCCGCGCCGCTCACACCCGGCCGGCCGACCGAAAGGAAAAGATTATCATGGCAACTACCAAGGCTGACGTGATCGAGTTCATCAAAAACATGAGCGTGCTGGAGCTGTCGGAGCTGGTCAAGGAGCTGGAGGAGACCTTCGGCGTGACCGCGGCCGCCCCCATGGCCATGGCCGCCATGCCCGCTGGCGGCGAGGCCGCGGTGGTGGAGGAGCAGACCGAGTTCGACGTGATCCTGGAGTCGGCCGGCGACAAGAAGATCCAGGTGATCAAGGTCGTGCGCGCCATCACCGGCCTGGGCCTTAAGGAGGCCAAGGAGCTGGTGGACGGGGCCCCCAAGCCCGTGAAGGAAGCCGTCAGCAAGGAAGAGGCCGAGAGCATCAAGAATCAGCTCGAGGAGGCCGGCGGCGTGGTGCAGGTGAAGTAACCGCGCTGAACCAGGGCCGAGTCCATATCCGCCAGCCCGGCCGGCCGAGACAATCGCCGGCCGGCCGGGCCAGGCGTCAAAAAGAGTTTTTCGCCCCCCGGCTGGGCCGGGCCGCTTGTCTGGGCGAGCGGTCCAGGTGCCGCCGGGTGCCCGCGTTTGGTGGCGCGGCCACCAGGTGGCGGCGCACGGCGCCGTCCCGCTAGCCCTTCCCTGAAGGAGAGTCCATGAGCCAGGCGACCGAGAACAGAATGCGGGTCCGCAGGACTTTCGGCAAGATCGCCAAGATCATCGACATACCGAACCTCATCGACATGCAGAAGCAGAGCTACGAGCGCTTCCTGCAAAAGGACGTGGCCCCCGAGGACCGCCAGGACACCGGCCTGCAGGGCGTGTTCAAGAGCGTCTTCCCCATTCGCGACTTCTCGGGCACCTCGTCCCTGGAGTTCGTGAGCTACGCCTTCGGCGAGGTGAAGTACGACGTGGAGGAGTGCCTGGCCAGGGGCATGACCTACGAGGCGCCGGTGAAGCTCACCGTGCGGCTGGTGGTCTACGATCTGGACAAGGAGAGCGGCTCCCAGTCCATCCGCGACATCAAGGAGCAGGAGATATACTTCGGCACCCTGCCCCTGATGACCTTTCGCGGCACCTTCATCGTCAACGGCACCGAGCGCGTGGTGGTCAGCCAGCTCCACCGCTCCCCGGGCATCTTCTTCGACCACGACAAGGGCCGCACCCACAGTAGCGGCAAGCTGCTCTACAGCGCGCGCATCATCCCCCTCAGGGGCTCCTGGATCGACCTGGAGTTCGATCCCAAGGACATCCTCTACGTGCGCATCGACCGGCGGCGCAAGTTCCCGGTCACCCTGCTCTTGAAGGCCCTGGGCCACTCGGCCCAGGATCTCCTGGACCGCATGTACCAGAAGGAGCTGTACCAGCTCGAGGGCGAAAAGGTCCTGCGCAAGGTGGACCCCGGCCAGCTCATGGGCCGCGAGATGAGCCGCGACGTGTTGGACCCCGAGACCGGCAAGCCCCTGGTCAAGGCCGGCAAAAAGATGACCCGCCGGGCCCTGAACCGCCTGGCCGACCTGAACGTGGGATGGATCGCCGTGGACCAGGACGAGATCCTGGGCCGCTACGCCGCCGCCGACCTAGCCGACCCCACCACCGGCGAGGTGCTGGTTGGCCTGAACCAGGCCATCGGCCACGAGGCGCTCTTGAAGCTGCGCGCCGCCGGCGTCACCCAGATACCCACCCTGTTCATCGACGGCCTGCATGTCTCCTCTAGCTTCCGCGACACCCTGGAGCTGGACAAGGTGGAGGCCGAGGACGACGCCATAGTTGACATCTACCGCAAGCTCAGGCCCTCCAACCCGCCCACCCTGGAGGTGGCCCGCACCTTCTTCCACAACCTGTTCTTCTCGTCCGAGCACTATGACCTCTCGGCCGTGGGTCGCCTGAAGCTCAACCTGCGCCTGGGCCTGGAAGCGCCCGAGGACCTGCGCACCCTGCGCCGCGAGGACATCTTCAAGGCCGTGCAGCTCCTGATCGAGCTGAAGGACAGCGAGGGCCAGGTGGACGA
>JAKAGJ010000490.1 GCA_021815655.1 Deltaproteobacteria bacterium
TGAGAAGGCGCACTGATTAAGCTCGGGAGCCATGCTTTACGCGGGAATCACGGGATCAGCCTCCCGCAAGCTGGCGGTGCCCAGGCTGCGGCGTAGCTCAGTGCAGCCCAGGCAGGGGCCTCAGGGCATCGGGAACGCGCATGCGGAAATGATGGGTATCCCGCAGGCGCACCAGGTAGCCGGGAGCGCTCCTGGCCGGGCCGGGTAGGCTTGGTCTGGCGGGGTGGGGCCTTGGGTGCCGTGGGGCGGGTGGAAGAAGAAACCAACGGGGTAGACAACGGCTAAAGCCTTTGTGTACCCCGCATGCGTATCCACCGCCGGCCTTGGGCCGACCCTGGATTTTGGTCTTATTTGCCAGCATCGTCGTTAGGTTATAGTGGATGGTGGAGATGATGGGACTCGAACCCACGACTTCCACGTTGCGAACGTGGCGCTCTCCCAACTGAGCTACATCCCCACGCCAGAGACGAGGTCGGTGCCTGGGAGGGCATGATCCATGCCCCTGGCCGGGCACCCCGGGCGGCTGTGAGGCCTTTTTATACCGGGGGGCGCGGGCAAAGTCAACCGCCGGGCCCTGCCGCTATCCCGGCCAAATCCCAATCCAAGCCGCCCAGGCACTCGACAGGACCAAACCATCGTGCTAGCATCCCGTAATAGCTGTCTGTCCAAGGTCATTTCAGGGCAAGGAGCGGGCATGGGGCGCACGGCGCGCATCGAACGCCAGACCAAGGAGACCCAGATAAGCCTGGGCCTGGACCTGGACGGCCAGGGCCAGGCCAAGATCGACACGGGCTTGGGTTTTTTCGATCATATGCTGACCCATGTGGCCTTTCACGGCCATTTTGACCTGGACCTGGCTGCCAGGGGCGACCTGCACGTGGACCCCCACCACACCGTGGAGGACGTGGGCATCTGCCTGGGGCAGGCCTTGAGCCAGGCCCTGGGCGACCGCGCGGGAGTCAAGCGCTATGGCAGCGCCTGGGTGCCCATGGACGAGTCCCTGGCCCAGGTGGTGGTGGACTTGAGCAACCGTCCGCTGCTGGTGGTCAGCGCTCCCCGGCGTCCGGGCTCGGTGGGCCAGTTCGACGGCCAACTTGCCGAGGAATTCTGGCGGGCCCTGGCCCTGCACGGCGGCCTGACCCTGCACGTTCGCCTGCTCTATGGCGAGAACGATCATCACATGCTGGAGGCGGCCTTCAAGGCCCTGGGCCGGGCCCTGGACCAGGCCACCGCCATGGAGCCCCGTAGCCGGGGCATAGCGTCGACCAAGGGGGTGCTATGAGCGTCCGGGTGTTTTCCCGCCTAACGGCCGGGGTGTTGTTGCTGGCGGCCATCAGCCTTCTCGCCGCCTGCCAGGCGCAAAAGCAGACCGCCAGCGAGCGTTTGGCCCGCCAGTGGCTGCCGGGTAAGGTGGCGGTGCTACCCTTCCAGGTGGTGGAGGCCGGAGTCGACGAGGGCACCGTGCGCTCGCCGCTGACCGGCTCGGCCTTCACGCCTGGGCCGGTGACCGAGGGCGCCAGCGCGGCCCTGGACCAGTCCCTGGACAACGCCCTGCCCAGGATGGTGGAGTTCTCCATCATCTCCTACAACCAGGCCGGGGCGGTCTTCGAGCGCCTGCGCCGCGAAAAGCTTTCCCTGGACATGCTGCAAGCGGCGGTGGAGACAGGCAAGAAGCTCAACGCCGACGGCGTGCTGGTGGGCTTTGTCTACCGCTTCGCCCAGCGGGTGGGCGGCCCCTATGCCTCCGACCGGCCGGCTTCGGCGGCCTTTGACCTGGCCATGGTGCGGGTCAGCGACGGCGCCGTGGTGTGGAAGAACTCCTTCGACGAGACCCAGCAGTCCCTGGCCGACGACGTGCTTTCCGCCGGCCAGTACGTGGGTCGCGGTCTGCGCTGGTTCACGGTGCAGGAGTGGGGCGACATCGGCGTCAACAAGATGCTGGGGCGTTTCCCCTGGCGCAAGGACCAGGCCCCGGACTAGCCCCATGGAAGCCATCCCCGCCGTAGACTTGAAGGGCGGCCGTTGCGTGCGGCTTCGGCAAGGCCGCATGGAAGACGAGACCGTCTTTGGCGACGACCCCACCTTCATGGCCCGCCGCTGGCGGGACCTGGGCGCCCGGCGTCTGCACGTGGTGGACCTGGACGGGGCCGTGGGCGGCCAGCCGGCCAACGCCCCGGCCATCGCGGCCATCTGCCGGGCCCTGGATATCCCCGTGCAGCTGGGCGGCGGGGTGCGCGACCTGGCAGGCCTGGAGCGCGCCCTGGAACTGGGCGTGGACCGGGTGATCCTGGGCACCTTGGCCGCCCGGGAGCCCCAGACGGCCCTGCTCATGGCCCAAAAACACCCTGGCCGGGTGGTTATCGGCATTGACGCCCGCGAGGGCAAGGTGGCGGTCCAGGGCTGGACCGAGACCAGCGGCCAGGATTATCTGGAGCTGGCCTCACTCTTCGACCGGCCCGAGGTGGCGGCCCTGGTCTTCACCGACATCGCCCGCGACGGCATGCATTCCGGACCCAATTTGGAGTCCACCCGCCGGCTCTGCCAGCACGTCAGCCGCCCGGTCATCGCCGCCGGCGGCGTGCACGATCTTGACGACGTGCGCCGCCTGCTGGAACTGGCGCCCGTGGGCCTGGCCGGCTTCATCACCGGCCGGGCCATCTACGAGGGCACCTTGGACCTGGCCCAGGCCCTGGCGCTGGTAACTCAGGTTTGAGCCGCTGGCGCCCCAGCCTGGGGGCGCTGCTGCTGGTCCTGGGCCTGGTCCTGGGGGCCTGCCAAAGCCCCTCCACGCCAGGCCTCACCTCTCCACCAATTCCCTCCCCTGAGGCGGCCTCGGCCCATGATGCGCCGTCCCTGGGCGTGGCCGACCTGGCCACCCTGCCCCAGGACCCGGCCTTTTACCTGGCCCAGCCCGGCGTCCGCGCCTGGACCCTGGACCCGGCCCGTCAGCGGGAAATGGCCCAGCGCTTCCGCCAGGAGTTCTTCGCCCCCTGGCGGCAGGAGGCCCCCAGCCAGACCCGGGAGCAGGTGCGCCAGGATTTCCTGGACTTTCTGCAGGGGCTGGGTTACGGCGAGGACCATTGGCCCCATGACCGGGCCTGGCTGCAAGGGCTCCTGGATTACGCCGGCCTGGAAAACTACCCCAACCAGGGGTATGCCGGCATC
>JAKAGJ010000491.1 GCA_021815655.1 Deltaproteobacteria bacterium
TCACCTGGTTGCGCAGGCTGAGCAAGGCCCGCTCCAGCTTGGGGAAGTAGACGCTACTGCCGGCGAAGGTCTGGGCCAACTGCACCGTGGCCTGCACGCCGATCACCGTCGCCATCTCCTGATACACTTCGGGCAGGTCGTCGGGGCGCACCTGCTTGAGCCAGGCGGGCATGAGATTGGGCAAGGGGTCCGGGGATTGTGGCATGTGGATCACCTTTCTCTTACTGGGAATAACTGCTAGGGTAAAGAGCCGGGGCAAACTGGTTGCACATTTATAACCTTTATGGATATTTGTCAAGCCTTTTTGATGAGCCTTAATAATCATAAATTACCATTGTGGTTAATTGCAGCTCTCGGCCTGCTCATGCTCCCCTCCTTGCTGGGTTGCCTGGCCCTGCGGGAACCCCTGGAGAGGCCCAGCAGCCTGGACCCACACCCGCCCGGGCCGGGTCCCGGGCAGATAACCACCGAGGCTCGCAGGATATTCAACGCGGGGGCCTGGCTGCTGACCTTGGGGGGGCTGGCCTACGGCCTGGGGCGGGCGCGCCGGGCCTGGCGGGAGGCGGGAAAGGCCACGCCCCTGGACCGCGAGGACCTGGCCTTGTTGCGCACCGCCCGCGACGCCCTGAGCTTTTTGGTGCGCAAGCAGGCCAGCCGGCTCAAGGTAGTCTCCCTGGCCCTGCGCCGGCAACGAAGGGGCAGTTAGCCACCCGGCCGGCTCCACTATTCCAAATTGATAGATGATATTCCAAAAAGAAGGGCCAGCCGGCGGGGCCGGTGGAGGCTTGGCGGATAACTATGCGTTATGTGGTGCTTTTGGGTGGCAAAGCCTTTGGCATCACCCTTGCTCTGACATGGGGCGAACCACGCGGATGGCGCCTCAAACAGTCAACAAGGAGGCAGACACCATGACCAGAAGTCAACGCATCGGCCTGGGGCTGGCCCTGGCCCTGTTCTTGGGGGTGACGCCGGCCCTGGCCGCCGAGTCCCCGGACAGCGGCACCACCAACGCCCCGGCCGCCACCACCAACGCCCCGGCCCAAGGCTTGACGCCCCAGCCGGGACGGCAGCCCGCCCCGGCTACCGCGGCCTCGCGCCGGGAAGTGCCCCACGCCGGCAAGCTCCCGGCCACGCCCCGGGAGTGGAACTACAGCCCCTCCCCCCGCGACTAGGCCTGGTCTGTTATCGCGGGGCGCCCAGAGTCGGTAGACCGCCGATCAGGCAGACGCTCACCCCAGGGCCTGGGCGCCCCGCTCATCACCGGCCTGGCCGGCCAAAAGGCAAAAAAATAAGGGGCTGAGTGATAGGCTCAGCCCCTGGTCGGTCGGCGCTTGGTCTGTTAAATTCTCTTCCCGTCTTGCCCAACCGGTTGAGGATAGCAGGCTGCCCGACCGACCAATGCCATATTAGCAAATCCCGGCGGGTTTAGCTATATAATTGCTACATAGTAGCTACAAAAAATTGCACAACCTGCCGGCCCGCCGGGCTCAGGCCAGGGTCTGGAAGCGCTGGGCGTTGTCCATGAGGGCCTGCACCGTGGGTAGCCCATAGGGCGTGCCCTGCTCGATGGCCGTGAGCACCGTGCCGCCGCCGGTGAAGAAGTAGTAGTCGGCGTCGTCCAACACCGACAAATAGAGCCCTGGTAGCAAATCCTTGAATTCCTGCAAGGTATCGCCGCCGCCGTAGAGCTTGGCCGCCTGACGGTTCTGGTCGATGGCCGTGTCCAGGGCCTTGGAACCGTCGGTGAAGTGGGGGGTAAAGCCCATCACGGCGTTGACGAAGATGGTCTTGGCCTGGCCGATCACCTCGCGCACCCGGGGGGACTCGAAGCTCCGGGGGTCGATGTCCAGCACGTAGCCCAGTTCCTGCCCCGGCTTCAGGTCGGCCACGGAGACGGTGCGGTACTTGCCTTCCTCCCGCCCCAGCACCTGGCTCTCCACCAACAGCGGCAGCTCCACCACCTTGTTGGCCGCCTGGTCCAGCCGCACCAGGTCCTGGGCCGCGGCGATGTCCTCGGCCGTCACGCCGGCGATTTTCACCCCGTACTTGGCGCAGAGGTAGGTGTTGTAGATGACCCCACCCAGGATCAGGTGGTCCACCTGGGCGTAGATGGCGCTCAAGGGGCCGATCTTGGTGTCGTATTTGGAGCCGGCCACCACGGCCACGAAGGGGCGCGTGGGCTTTAGCACCTGGTCCAGATTGCCGATCTCGGCCTGCATCAAGAAGCCGGCATAGGCGGGCAGGTGTTGGGTGACGTCGAAGGTGGAGGCGTGGGGCTGCCAGGAGCCGAAGGCGTCGTTGACATAGATGTCGGCCAGGCCGGCCAGTTGCAGGGCAAAGGACTGGCGGATGTCGCCCTTTTGCTCCTCGCCGGCGAACCAGCGGGTATTGGGCAGGTATATGCCGGCCACCTCGCCGTTTTTAAGCTGCTTGATGGCCAGGTTGATGCTGGTGTCGATGGCCTGGATGCCCTTGCCGTCGGCCACCGGGAAGCTGGGCACCAAAAAGTCGCAGTGCAGCTTGGAGCGCAGGTAGTCCACGATGGGCTGCACGCTGCCGCCCTGGTCCACGTTGATGGCGCCGGTCTTCTTGTCATAGGGGCGCCCCACGTGGGTCATGAGGATGGGCCGGCCGCCCTGGGCCACGATGTAGAACAGGGTGCCGATGGTGCGGTCGATGCGGTAGGGGTCACGGATCTTGCCCTTTTTGACCACGTTGTGGTCCAGGCGCACCAGCACCACCTTGTCCTTGAGTTTGGCTTGCTGCAACAGGGGCAGGCGCGGGTCCAGCTGGCGCTCTTGCATGGCTTTAGATACCTCCGATGGGGGCCTGGGGAATGTTACCTTCATTATTATAGCCCTCTCCGGGACGGATGTTTCAACAACCCGCCGGCCACCACTTGGCAGCCCGGCCCGGCCTGGCATAGACTGCCCCCCATGGCGCGACCCTTTGACCATCTGCCCCCGGTGCTGCATCGCCTGGGGCCGCCGCCGGGCCAGGCCCGGCGAGAGGTGCTCTTCTTGCACGGGGCCTGGCACGGCCCCTGGTGCTGGCGGGGGCTGGCCGAGCCCCTGGCGGCGGCGGGCTTTGGCCTCAACCTGCTGGAGCTGCCCGGCCACGGCGACCAGCCCTGGGAACTGCCGGCCCTGACCAGCCTGGCCGA
>JAKAGJ010000492.1 GCA_021815655.1 Deltaproteobacteria bacterium
CCCGAGGAAACCAAGCGCGGGGCCAGCGTCAGCGCCGCCTTCGGACACTACACCCACAAGAAGCACAACGTGCACTTCGTGGACGCCCCGGGCGACGACAACTTCCTTTCCGACGCCGCCGCCGCCCTGCGCGCCGTGGACGGCGCGGTGATGGTCATAGACGCCATCGACGGCGTCAAGGTCCAGGGCGAGAAGGTCTGGGAGTTTGTGCAGGAGGCGGGGCTGCCCGCCTTCTTCGTGGTCAACAAGATGGACCGCGAGCGCGCCGACTTTGACCGCGCCGTGGCCATGATCCCCGATATCCTGGGCATCAAGGCCGTCAAGCTGCAACTGCCCATCGGCGCCGCCGAGTCCTTCAAGGGAGTGGTGGACCTCCTGGCGAACAAGGCCTATATCTTCGATACCGACGGCTCGGGCAAGGTGACCCCCGGCGAGGTGCCCGCCGACCTGGCCGACGAGGTGGCCGGCCTGCGCGAGACCCTGATCGAGGACATCGCCGAGGCTGACGACTCCTTGATGGAGCGCTACCTGGAAGGCGAGGAGCTCAAGCCCGAAGAGTTGGCCGCCGCCCTGGCCAAGGGCGTGCGCACACGCCTCTTTGGCGTGGTCGCCTGCTGCTCGGCGCTCAAGAACATCGGCTTGCAGGCCATCATGGACCTCATCAACCAATTGCTGCCCTCGCCCCTGGAGCGCGGCGCCGTCACCGGCGCAAACCCCAAGACCAAGGCCGAGGAACAGCGCCTGCCCGACGCTGCGGCCCCCTTCTCGGGGCTGGTGTTCAAGACCGTGGCCGATCCCTTCGCCGGCCGCCTGACCATGCTGCGCGTCTTCTCCGGCCGGCTCACCACCGAGTTGCAGCCCTTGAACCCCAGCAAGGACCTCAAGGAGCGCTTCGGCCAGATTTACCAGATGACCGGCAAAAACCAGAAGACCCTGCAAGAGGCCCTGCCCGGCGACATCGTGGCCATCCCCAAGCTCAAGGAAACCACCACCGGCGACACCCTGTGCGACGAGAAGGCCCCCATCGTCTTCGCGCCCATCGAGCCCCTGCCGGCCAGCATCAGCTATGCCATCGAGGCCAAGGAAAAAGGCGACGAGGAGAAGGTCTTCGCCGGCATCAACAAGCTGCTTGAGGAGGACCCCACCCTGCGCCTGGAGCGCGATCCCCACACCGGCGAGGCCATTCTCTCGGGCATGGGCTCGGTGCACATCGAAACCACCCTGGAGCGCCTGCGCCGCAAGTTCAGCGTGGAGGTCAACCTCAAGACGCCCAAGGTGCCTTACCGCGAAACCCTGAAGGGCAAGACCCGCGTGCAGGGGCGCTACAAGAAGCAGACCGGCGGACGCGGCCAGTTCGGTGACACCTGGTTGGAGATCGAGCCCGCCGCCCAGGGCGAGGGCTACGTGTTCCTGGACGAGATCGTGGGCGGCGCCATCCCCCGCAACTACATCCCGGCGGTGGAAAAGGGCATCGGCGAGGCCATGGCCCAGGGCGTCTACGCCGGCTACCCCATGGTGGACGTCAAGGTGCACTTGGTGGACGGCTCCTTCCACCCCGTGGACAGCTCGGAAATGGCCTTCAAGGTGGCCGGCTCCATGGGCTTCAAGAAGGGCGTGCCCCTGTGCAAGCCCACCATCCTGGAGCCCATCATGCTCCTGACCGTCATCGTGCCCGAGGACGCCATGGGCGACGTCATGGGCGACATCAGCGGCCGGCGCGGCCGCGTGCTGGGCATGGAGTCCAAGGGCAGCTTCCAGGTCATCAAGGCCCACGTGCCCATGAGCGAGGTGCTCACCTACCAGCCCGAGTTGACCCAGATGACCGGCGGACGCGGCGCCTTCACCATCGGCATGGACCACTACGAGGAGGCCCCCGGCGACGTGCAGGCCAAGCTTGTGGAGGCCTACCAGAAGTCACGCGAGGAGGGCAACTAGGCCGGCGCCTCCATAACGGGTCGGGTGGCGGCGTCGCCTTAACTGGCCTGACGGGCTCCCGGTGAAGTTTGTCTAGTCATTCATAGAGAGGAGATTCACTCTGATGACCGAGGCAGGCTTCAGGCACCAGGCGGCCATACTGACCATCAGCGACAAGGCATCCCAGGGCCGGCGGGAGGACACCGCCGGCCCTTCCCTGGTGGCGGCCCTGGAGAAGGCCGGCATCACGGTGGCCGCTCGCGACGTGGTGCCCGGTGAGCCGGAGCTCATCGCCGCGGCGCTCCGGCGCTACGCCGACGAGTTGGGCTATGCCCTGGTGCTCACCAGCGGGGGCACGGGGCTGTCGCCCCGCGACAACACCCCCGAGGCCACCATCCATATCGCCGACCGCCTGGTGCCCGGTCTGGCCGAGGCCATGCGCGCCGAAGGCCTCAAGCATACGCCGCACGCCATGCTCAGCCGGGGCGTCTGCGTCATCCGCCGGCAGACGCTCATCGTCAACCTGCCCGGCTCGCCCAAGGGCGCCTTGGAGGGCGTGCAGGTGATCCTGCCGGCCCTGGGGCATGCCTTGGACAAGCTGCGGGGAGACACCGCCGACTGCGCCCGCTGAACCGGCGGCCGCGCGCAAAAGGGAAAGCCGTGCCTGACCCCACCAGAGTATTGCTTATCCACGGACCCGACGACCGGCTGCTGCCGCCGTTGACCGCCTTGCTGACCGCCCTGGGATTGCATCCCTTGGCCTGGGAACAGGCCCTGCCCCGGGCCGGCCAACCCGCCGCCGGGGTGGAGGCCTTGCTGGCGGCGGCCTTTGCCCAGGCCCAGGCGGTGCTGGTCTTGCCGGATAGCGACGGTCCGGCCCTGTTTCTGGCCGGCCTGATCTGGGCGCGCCACCCCCAGCGCACCATCCTCTTGCAGATGGGCCAGGAGCAACCATTCGGCGCCGTGGCCGCCGGGGCGGTGCTGGTCCTGGACGATTCCCCCCCACGCCGGCAGGACCTGGCCCAGCGCCTGACCCAGGCCGGCTGCTCGGTGAATATTGGCAACGGCTCCTGGCTGCGCGCCGGGGACTTCGCCGCCGCCCTGCACCCCGGCCCCCCGCCGCCCGACGCGGACATGGACCGCATCCTGGTGGAAATATCCAACAGCTACGCCAACAGCCTGCCCCCCGAGCGCCTGGCCCAGGCGCTGTCCCTGCCGCCGGCGCGGCTAAAGGCCTGCCTGGG
>JAKAGJ010000493.1 GCA_021815655.1 Deltaproteobacteria bacterium
TGGTGGGCTTGCCGGCCGGGCAGATGTAGCGCCGGGGTGCGAAGCCCTCGGCGTTCTTGATCAGGTCCAGGCCCGCCTGGTTGATGTGGCGCTCCCCCGCCTGTCCGTTCATGGCCCCCCCTTGGCGGGCATGGCCCGCCCCCATGCCTGGCTCACACCATTCCGTCGGCCATTTCGTTCAAGACCCGCTCGGGGTCGTCCTCGGCCTCGATGCGCTGCAAGGCCTCCTCCAGGCCTAGCCCCAGGCCCTGGCGGGCCACGTCCTGGGGCTCGCGGCAACGTCCCATGCGCCGGCACAGCCGGTACTTCAGGCGCTCGCGCGCCGGCAGGGCCAGGTAGCCGTCCAAAATGGCCAGCATGCGCCCCTGGTCCCGGGGCAGCCGCCCCTCCACTGTCTCGATCAGGTTCATGATGTGGTCGCTGGCCAGGTAGGAGTGGATACCCTGGAGGCTCTCGATAAAAAGCCGTATCTCGGCCACGGTCTCGTCGTCGCCGGGCTTCTCGAAACGGCCGGCGGCCAGGTCCTGATATAGCTCGATGCGCTCGGGCACCCGCAAGGTGCGCAGCCGGATGAAGTCCGGGTCGATCTGGTTCAGCACCTCGGCCGTGGCCGTGGCGTGCTCGCGCCACCACTGGCGGCCGCCCAGGCCAGGCATGACGTACTCCGACAGCTCCATGCCGGCGGCCTTGACGTTGCGCCCGCCCTGCACCTGCTTGGCCGCGGTGACGCCCTTGTTCATGAACTTGAGCAGGGGGTCGTAGCCGGTCTCCAGGCCAATGTGGATGCGGTCCAGGCCGGCCTGGCGGATCAGGGTCAGTTCCTCCACCCTGCGCTGGGCGGCGGTGGATGAGCGGGCGTAGGAGGTGATTCGTTTCACCTCGGGCAGCCGGGCGCGCAGGTGCCGGAGGGCCTCGGCCAGGGCGGCCGGCTCCATCACCAGGTTGTTGGCGTCCTGCAAAAAGACGTTGCCCGTGCCGTAGTAGAGCCAGGCGGCCACGTTGCGGAAGGCGTCGGAGAGCCTGGGATTCTGGAAGACGGCCTGCACCACGCGGTCGTTCACCCGGCCGGCCTGCCCCATCTCCTGGGACAGGGCCACGATCTGCTCGCGCATGGCCGCCGCGGCGTCGATGTCGGCCTTGATCTCCTCCAGGGGCCGCCGGCTGAAGGTGCGGCGCTTGTAGACCGGGCAGAACTTGCACTTGTTCCAGGGGCAGTTGCGGGTGAAGCGCAGCAGAAGGCTCTTGGCCTCGCTGGGCGGGCGGATGGGCCCCTGCTCGAAGGTGAGGGATCTGTCCAGGATGACGGGCACGGCGTTCTCCAGGCTGGGTTGCTTACTCCCCCCAAGGTAGAAGCCGGCGCGGATGCTGTCAAGAAAAGCCCGCCCGCCCGCCCTGCCCCGCCTGGCCGCGCCGGTGTTGCGGCGGCTGCCGGTGAGTGCGATAATAATTTGCAAGTAGAAAGTCATCATCAACAACAAGGACGAATCGCATGGCCCACATTCAATGGCGTCCCGAGTTCGCCACCGGCATCGCCCGCTTCGACAATGAGCACCAGAAGCTGGTGGCCATGCTCAACGAGCTGTATCAGGCCATGGGGCAAGGGGCCGGTCAGGAGGCCCTGGGAAAGGTGTTGGCCGGCCTGGTCGGCTACACCAAGACCCATTTCGCTGGCGAGGAGGCGCTGATGCGCCAGCACGGCTATCCTGAGTTCGCCCAGCACAAGGCCATTCATGACGCGCTGACCACCCAGGTCCTGTCCCTGGAGGCCGACCTCAAGGCCGGCAAGGTGGCCCTCAGCCTGAAGGTGGCCAATTTCCTCAAGGATTGGCTGACCAAGCACATCATGGAAACGGACAGGAAATACGGTCCGTTTCTGCAATCCAAGGGCGTCCGCTAGAGCCCCGCGACACCATGGCGTGAGCGGGCCGGCCACCTCGGCCGGTCCGCTCGCTTTTGGGCGCGGCCCTATTCGTTCAGGGTCCGCTTCATGGGCCGGATCACCGGCCGCAGCACCTTCAGCACCTCGATGGAGGTCTTGTAGGCGTTGGCCATGCGGATGTTGTCCAGCACCAGGGCGATGACCGTGGCGATGGCCTGCATGAAGGTGAGCTGGGGGTGTGTCACCTCCCAGGGCACGGCCGAGTAGAGACGCAGCACGCCCAGGGGCTTGCCGCGCAGCACCAGCGGCACGCTGACCAGGGACTCGATGCCCTCGCGGTTGGCCTCGTCGGGATATTGCAGGCGAGGGTCGTCGCGCACGTTGTAGATGGCCACCGGGCCCTCGGTCAGGGAGGCGGCGATGGACTTGGCCGCGCTCAGGGGGCCCTTGGTCAGATAGAACCTGCTCAGACCATACGAGGCCGCCACCTCCAACTCCTTGCTGCGCCGGTTCAGGAGCATGAGCGCGCAGCCCTTAACATCCAGCACCTCGGCCAGCTTTTGGGTGAGCTGCTTGGCGGTCTTGGTCATGTCCTTGGCCGAGCTTATCAGGTTGGTGATCTCGCTCAGGGTCTGGTAATTGATCTCCTTCACCTTCTTGCGCATGCGCCCCTCCTTGTCCCAGGTTTGCGCGCCGGGGCCCCGGCCCCGCCAGTGGGGTGGGATAGGCGCGCCCTGGTGCACGAGGGTCCCGAAGGGGGAGTCGCCGGTTCCGCGGGGGGCGCCCCGCGGGCGCCCTGGAGGTGCAGGATGGATCGGTGCCACAAACGCCACGATGCTGACCGCGCCTGTATTCCCTACCCGTTCCTATACTTTAATTATTCGCCCCTGGCGGCGGGCCAGTCAATGGGAGGCGGCGCGCAGAGCACAAGAAAAACGCCCCCGGGCGCGGGGCCCGGGGGCGTTGTTTGTGCGGAGCGGTCTGGCGGCTACAGGGCCTCGGCGATGATCTCGCTGATGTCCTTGACCGCGATCTTCTCGTCCAGGTTCTCGCCCTTGGCGCTGTCGGTGAACATGTTGATGCAGTAGGGGCAGGCCGTGGCCAGCACCTCGGCGCCCTTGGCATCGGCCTCGCGCATCTTGTGGGTGCTGAAGCGCTGCTCGGGTTCGGTCTCCATCCACAGGCGGCCGCCACCGCCGCCGCAGCACATGGCGGTCATGCGGTTGCGGTCGAACTCCAAAAGCTCCACGCCAGGCACGGCCTTCAGCACCTCG
>JAKAGJ010000494.1 GCA_021815655.1 Deltaproteobacteria bacterium
TTTGCGGGATTTGGTGCGCCAAGTTTATCAACATCCGTCCATTCATGTTTATACTCAAGCCACCGTTACCGAGGCCACCGGCTACATCGGCAATTTTGTCACCAAGGTGCAATCCGAACGTGGGCCGAGCGAGTTCAAGCATGGGGCCACCGTGATCGCCGTGGGCCTGGATGTTTATCAGCCCACTGAATACCTTTACGGTCAAGACGATAAGGTGGTCACCCACTTGGAATTGGAAGAGCTGATCGTGCGGGGCGACGAAAAGGTGACCAACGCCGCCAACATCGTGATGATTCAATGCGTGGGCTGTCGCAACAAGGACCGCAATTATTGCAGCAGGATCTGCTGTAGCGAGTCGGTGAAGAACGCGCTTAAGATCAAAGAGATAAATCCCGCAGCCGAGGTTTACATACTCTTCCGGGACATGCGGACCTATGGCTTCAGGGAAGATTTTTATCGCGAGGCCTCCAGCAAAGACGTCAAATTCATCCGCTACGAGCCCGAGACCCCGCCCCAGGTTGAGGCGCTGGAAGAAGATGGACGTCCCATCATCAGGGTTTCCCTGCCCGACTATATCCTGGGCCAGGAATTGGCCATTGACGCCGACCTGCTGACCTTGGCCGCCGCGGTTATTCCTTCGGCTGGAAACAAGGATGTCTCGCAATTGTTCAAAGTTTCCCTGGGTCCGGATGACTTCTTCAAGGAAGCGCATGTCAAGTTGCGCCCCGTGGAATTCGCCACCGAGGGCGTATATCTTTGCGGTATGGCCCATTATCCCAAGCACATTCCCGAGGCCATCAACCAGGCCTATGGCGCCGCGGGCCGCGCACTGACTTTGCTCTCCCACGACATGGTCACCGTTTCCGGTTCGGTTTGCGCCGTGGAAGAAAAGAGATGCATAGGCTGTGGGGCCTGCGCCGAGGCTTGCACCTATGGAGCCATCGAATTCCGGGAGAGCAAGCAGGGCAAGAAAGCGGTGGTGAACCCGGTGATCTGCAAGGGCGACGGCCTGTGCAATGTCAAATGCCCCACCGGCGCCATTTTCCTAAAACACTTTACCGACAATGAGCTTTTGAGCCAGATAGACGCGGCGGTGCCTGAGCAGGACATGCAACCGCATTTCGATAGCGCGGTGGGAGATGTGTGAGCCTGTATAACAGGCGCGGCACAGGTACCATCAGCCACGAGAGAGAAAAACTATGAGCAGCAATGGTAAATTCAAACCCAGGATAATCGGCTTTTTGTGCCACTGGTGAGCATACGGCGCGGCTGATTTGGCTGGAGTTTCCAGACTACAATATGCGACGGAACTTAGGGTTATTCGCGTCATGTGCTCCGGCAGGGTGGACCTGGAGTTCATTTTGCGAGCCTTTGCCAATGGCGCCGATGGCGTGTTTATCGGCGGCTGCCGGCTTGGCGAATGCAACTATATAACCCATGGCAATTACCATGCCCTGAACATGGCCTTGCTCTGCCAAAGAATCATGGAGCATATCGGCCTTAACCCGGCCAGGCTGCGGGTGGAATTCATGTCCGCCGGCGAGGGCATTCTTTATTCGGAGTTGGTCAACGATTTCAGCAAGGCGGTCAGGGAACTGGGTCCCCTGGGCAGCAGCGAGAACCTGGACCGGGGGGAATTGAAGTCGAGGATCGGCGAAATAAGCAAGCTTATCCCCTACATAAAGATCGCCAAGCGGGAAAAGCTGGCGCGGCGTCTGGGCAAGGGCGAGGATTACGAACAGGTGTACACCCTGGCTGAGATAGACCAACTGCTCAGCGAAGCCAGCTCCTACTACATTGACCCGGCCAAGTGCCAGGCCTGCATGACCTGCCTCCGGCGCTGCCCGGTGGAGGCCATCGAGGGCGGCAAGGGCCTGATACACGTCATAGACCAGGACAAGTGCATCAGGTGCGGGACCTGCCTGGAGGTCTGCCCTCCGCGCTTCGCGGCGGTGAGGCAGGTCAGCGGCGAGCCCGTGCCCCCGCCCCTGCCCGCGGGACAGCGGACCCTGGTCCGCAAGGGCAAGGAAAAGGCGGAGTGAGCCCCGGCGTGGCCGGCCGCCGGGCGGCCTGGCCCACAGGAAGTGGCGCACGGGCTCAGGGGCTGGTTGAGTCCGCCTCCGGGATGGCGTCGAAGATAACCTGATCCCCGCCGCAGAAGACCAGAAACCTGTTGCCCCGGGCCCTGCCGATCACCACCATGCCCATGTCCCGGGCCAACTCCAGGCCCATTTGGGTCAAGCCGGACTTGGACAGGAGCACCGGGATGCCCATGAAGGCCGCCTTCATCATGATCTCCGAGGTGAGCCGGCCGGTGGTGTAAAGGATCTTGTCCTCCCCGCTTATGGCGTCAAGCCACATGCGGCCGGCTATGGTGTCGGCGGCGTTGTGGCGGCCCACGTCCTCCACGTACATCAGCACCCGGCCGCCCTGGCACAAGCCGCAGCCGTGCACCGAGCCGGCCTGGCGATAGATGTGGTTCAGGGAGGCCACCTCCCGCAGCACCTGGTAGATGGTGGATTGGCGCACCCGCACCCGGGGCAGCTTGCGCTCGTAGAGCTTGTCCACGGTGCAGCTGAACAGGGTGCCCTGGCCGCAGCCGCTGGTCACCGTCACCCGGGAAAGCTTTGCATCCAGGTCGGGGATACCCTGACCGTGGCGGGTGGCCACGCTCACCGTCTCTCGGCCCCAGTCCACGCTCACCGACTCGATGTCCGCGATGTCTTCCAGCAGGCGCTGGTTATGCAGATAGCCCAGGGCCAACTCCTCGGGGTTGGTGCCCATGGTCATCAGGGTCACGATCTCGCGGCCGTCCACCTTGATGGTCAGCGGCGACTCCCCGGGGACGGCCGCCTGCCGGGGCTGGCCCCTATGGTCCAGCACCTCCAGGTGATGTACCGGCGCCAGCCCGGCCCGGCTCAGACGCGGTGGCGGAGGAGTTTGGTCTGCTGCGCACATGATGGCTATCAACCTGCCTGAAGGCGGCCCTGGCCGCGCTGCCTCTCATGGATGAGCGTGCTGCACGGGGCGCGTCCTGCCCCGTGCGGCGCCCTCTGGATGGGCCTTGCCGTTTCCGGCCGGCCCGCCATTGCGGTTTAACACGAAAAGCCCAACCCCGCAAAGGGCCTGATGTCCGCCCGCCGG
>JAKAGJ010000495.1 GCA_021815655.1 Deltaproteobacteria bacterium
CGTGCTCTGCCTGACCCTGGGAGGGGCCTTGGTGGCCGTGCTGCCGCGCAATATAGTGCAGAACGTCTTCGGCCTGGCCCTGTCGCTCACCGGCGTGGCCGGCATCTACGTCTACCTCAACAGCGGTTTCCTGGCCGTGATGCAGGTTCTCATCTATGTCGGCGCCATCTGCGTGGCCATCATCTTTGCCATCATGCTCTCAGAGCCCATGCAGCGGCGCCTGGCCCCCCGCGCCCGACCCAAGGTGATCCTGGCCTTTCTGGTGGCCGGAGCGGTGGCGTGCCTCCTGGGCCTGGTGCTGACCCACAGCCAGTTGCCGGGACCGGCCGCCATGGCGCCCGCCGCCCAGTGGTCCATCAAGCGCCTGGGGGAGCTGCTGTTCACCCGCTATGAGTTCATGTTCGAGCTGATCTCCCTGGTGCTCCTGGTGGCCATCCTGGGCGCCATCATCACCGCCGCGGTGCTCAAGCCCGGGGCCCAAGCCGGCGGCAAAGAGGAAGGAGGGGCGGCATGAACACCCTGGGCGTCTACCTGGGCCTGGCGGTGGTGCTCTTCGGCTTGGGGCTCTTTGGCCTTTTGCAACGCCGCTCGCTGATAGGCATGCTCATATCCATCGAGCTGATGCTCAATGCCGCCGGCATCAACTTCATGGCCTTCAACCGCTTCACGGCCCCGGACCCGGCCGTGGGCCAGATACTGGTGCTGTTCATCATGGGCATCGCCGCCGCGGAGACGGCCATCGCGCTCTCCATCATCCTGGCCCTGTTCCGCAGGATTCACTCCATCAACATCGAAAAAGCCAACACTCTGAAGGGATAGTTAGCGGCCATGGCCCCCCAGACTCCCACTGACACCGTGTTCTGGCTGATGGCGGCCACCATGGGGCTGCCCCTGGCGGGCTTCTTCCTGACTTTCTTCGTGACCCGCCGCAACGTGCCCCTTTCCTGCGGCATAAGCCTGGTCTGCGCCGCCGGCCCCCTGGTCAGCGCCTGGACGCTGTTGATCAGCCAGTGGCACCTCACGGCCCCCATCCTCTGGGAGGTGTTCTGGCTCTTGGGCCAGCAGACCAAGGTCTCCTACGGTTTTTTGCTGGACCCTTTGAGCCTGTTGATGCTGTGCATCGTGGCCAGCATCAGCTTCCTGGTGCAGGTCTACAGCCTGGGCTACATGGCCGGCGACGAGGGCATGGCCAAGTTCTACAGCTTCCTGTCGCTGTTCGCCTGGTCCATGCTCAGCCTGGTGGTGGCCTCGGGCATCATGCAGCTCTACATCTTCTGGGAGATGGTGGGCCTATCCAGCTACCTGCTCATCGGCTTCTGGCACCACAAGTTCAGCGCCTCCGAGGCCGGCAAGAAGGCCTTCGTCATGACCCGCCTGGGCGACCTGGGCCTGTTCCTGGGCATCATCCTGCTCTTGCTCAATCTGGGCGACTTGTCCATCCTGGGCCTTAACCAGAAGGCCGCCGCGCAGCTCTCCCCCACCCTGCTGACCACTACCGCGCTCCTAATCTTCTGCGGCGTGGTGGGCAAGTCCGCCCAGTTTCCGCTGCTGACCTGGCTGCCCGACGCCATGGAAGGCCCCACGCCGGTCAGCTCGCTGTTGCACTCGGCCACCATGGTGGCCGCCGGCGTCTACCTGACCAGCCGCATCTTCCCGCTGTTCGCCGGCTCGGCCCAGGCCATGGCCGTGGTGCTGGCCATCGGCACCATCACCATGCTGCTCTCCTCCACCATGGCCATGGTGGCCCGCGACCTCAAGCAGGTGTGGGCCTACTCCACGGTCAGCCAACTGGGCTTCATGCTCATGGGCCTGGGCGCCGGCAGCTACTTCGCCGGCGTGTTCCATCTGACCACCCACGCCGCCTTCAAGTGCCTGCTCTTTTTGTGCTCGGGCGTGTTCATCCATCACTTCGGCTCCAACGACATGTTCGAGATAGCCAAGGCCGGCGGCCGGCGCCTGCGCATACCCATGGTCAGCATCACCATCGCCGGCGCGGCCCTGGCCGGGGTCTTCCCCCTGGCCGGCTTCTTCAGCAAGGAGGCCGTCATGGGCGCCCTGGCCGGGCTGCATAACCCCGTCTGGGTCTGGGCCGGGCTCACCGGCGCCTTCATGACCGCCTACTACACCTTCCGGCTGCTGTTTGTGATGTGGTGCCCGCCGGTGATCGAGGAGCCCCATGGCCACGACAGCCACGGCCACGACAGCCACGGCGGCGGCCACAGCCCGGCCCTGTACTGGGTCATGGCCGCGCCCCTGGTGGTCCTGGCCGGCTTCACCCTGGTGCTGGGCTTCAGCGAGCACGGCCTGGCCTCCTTCCTGCTCTGGGGCCACCACCCCGAGGCCGGCCACCACCCCTGGGTGCTGCCGGCGGCGCTGACCGCCGTGGGCCTGGGCGTAGGCCTGGCCTGGCTGGAGTTTGGCAGGAAGGGCGCGGCCCAGACGGGCTTCTTGAGCAAACTGCCGTCCCTGGAGAGGCTGTTCTCCAACCGCTGGTACCTGGACCACCTCTACCGCCGTCTCCTGGACTACGTGATCTACGGCCTGTTCAGCCGCCTGTTCACCTTCAACGACCGCAGGGTGATCGACGGCGGCATCGACGGCTTCTGCCGAGGCACCGTGGGCCTGGGCTGGGCTTTGAGCCTGGTGCAGAGCGGCAAGCTGCAATACAACCTGCTGACCATGATGGTGGTGATCGCGGTGTTGGGGATGTACTTCCTGCTGGCCTGACGGCCTTGGCGCCCGCTGGGCGCCCAGGGTAATGACCAGGCTACCGCCATCGACAAGCGAGGAACAAGTTGGACCACTTCCCCTTTCTCTCGGCCATACTGCTTTCGCCCACCCTGGCCACCTTGGTGATCCTGTGCCTGCCCGCTGACAGCAAGAAGGCGGTGCGCTGGGTGGCGATCATTTCGGCGGCGGTGTGCATGGTGCTCACCCTCTACCTCTACACCGCCTACGACCGCGCAGCCGGCGGCTTCCAGTTCGTGGAGCGGGTGCTGTGGGTGGACAAGCTGGGCATCTACTACTACCTGGCCGCCGACGGCATCACCATGGCCATGCTGCTGTTGACCAGCATCGTCTATCTGACCGGCGTGTGGACCATGTGGAGGCTGGAGAAGCGGGTCAAGGAGTTCTTC
>JAKAGJ010000496.1 GCA_021815655.1 Deltaproteobacteria bacterium
CCCGACGTGGTCTTCTTCGGCGAGCCCATCCCCGAGCGGGCGGCCATGACCGCCTTCGCCATGGCCAGTTCCTGCCAGGTGATGCTGGTGGTGGGCACCTCGGCGGTGGTGGCCCCGGCCAGCCATCTGCCGCTCTTGGCCAAGAGCGCAGGGGCCAAGGTGGTGGAGATCAACCTGGAGCCCACGGCGCTCTCCGAGCGCATCTCGGACTATGTGTTCCACGAAAACGCCAGCGCCGTGCTGCCGGCCCTGGCCCAGGCCCTGGAAGAACGCCTGGCGGCGCGGGGCTAGGCCGTGGCCGGCGCGCCGATCAAGCTCTGGCAGGTCATCACCTCCACCGACGTGGGCGGGGCCGAGACCCAGCTCCTGCGCCTGATCGAGGCCCTGGACCCGGGGCAGGTGAGCATGCGCGTGGCCTGCCTGCTGCCCGAGGGGGCCTTGGCCTCCAGGATGCGCGCCGCCGGCGCCCAGGTGGCCAGCCTGAACCTGGCGCCCGGGCCGGCGGCCCTGACCCGGGGGGTGGGAGCGCTGCGCCGGCTGCTGGCCGCCTGGCCGGCGGACCTGGTCCAGACCTGGATGTACCACGCCGACCTGCTGGGGCTTCTGGCCGCGCGGCCCCTCAAGATGCCCGTGGTCTGGACCCTGCGCTGCTCCGATTTGGATCTCACCCGCTACCGCCGCTCCACCCGCCTGGTGTTAAAGGCCTGCGTGGCCCTGTCCCGGCTGAAGGAGCCCCGGGTCATCGTGGCCAACAGCCAGAGCGGCCTTGATTTCCACGCCGGCCTGGGCTACCCCCGCGCCAAGCTCAGGCTCATACCCAACGGCTTTGACACCGCCCGCCTGGCCCCCGACGCCGCCGAGGGCGGCCGGCGGCGGGCGCTCCTGGGCTGGGGTCCGGAGCACCTGGTGGTGGGGCACGTGGCCCGCCTGGACCCGGCCAAGGACCACGCCGGCTTCCTGCATGCCGCGCGCATGCTGGCCGGACGCCTGCCCGCCGCGCGCTTTTTGCTCATCGGCCAGGGCGTGGAGCCGGGCAACCCCTTCTTCGCAGCCTGCCAGGAGCCCCCCCTGGCCGGGCGCTGCGCCCTGCTGGGACGCCGCGATGACGTGCCCCAGTGGCTCACGGCCATGGACGTCTTTGCCCAAAGCTCCTTGAGCGAGGGCCTGCCCAACGCCCTGGGCGAGGCCCTGGCCGCCGGCCTGCCCGTGGCCGCCAGCGAGGCCGGCGATACCCGCGCCCTGCTGGGGCCGGCCGGGCGGGTGGTGCCGGTGGGGCAGCCCTACGCCCTGGCCGAGGCCCTGGAGCAGCTATTGCGCCTGCCGGCGCTTAAGCGCCAGGCCCTGGGCGCCTTGGGGCGCCGGCGCATGCAGGAGGGCTACTCCCTGGAGGCCATGGCCGGGGCCTACCTGGGGCTGTACCGCGAATTGGCATGATAAGTTAAGCTATTAAATATAAATCAAAAAATAGTGTCATTGCCAGCGCGGCCAAGCAATCCACCCTACTTTCCCCTCCCAGGCCCGCCGGGTGTGTGGGACGTCAAGTAAACAAGTCAAGTAAACAAGTATGGTGGATTGCCGCGTCGCATCCCTGGCGGAGATGCTCCTCGCGATGACATCTATCGCTTGATGTTTGATGAGAGCGCGGGGTTCATCCCCGCCCGCCTTGAATTATTGTTCGACAGCCTTTCCACGGGAGCCGCCGGCATCGGCCACCGGAACAGCCTTACCCGACCCGTTTACGCCCCTGCCGGGGGCACCCGGCTATGCCCCGCCAGGGGCCCCCGGCAGGAGGAGTATCAGCTCGTCCAGGCGGCGGATGTAGCCGGCGGCTCCGGGCACCTGGGGGTGTTGGCGCTCCGGCGGGGCGACGATGTAGGTGGGGATGCCGGCGGCCAGGGCGGAGGCCGCCCCCAGGGAGGTGTCCTCCACGGCCAGGGCTTCCCGGGGCAATAGCCCGGACACCTCCAAGGCCTTCTGGTAGGGGTCGGGGTGGGGCTTGCCCCGGCGGGTGGCCTCTGCCCCCACCACGGCGCGCACCAGGTGCCACAGCCCCTGGTTGTGCAGAAACCCGCGGGCCACCACGCCGCGGGCCGAGGTGACCACCACCACCGCCACCCCCCGCTCCTGGGCGGCGTTGAGAAGCTCCGGCGCACCGGGGGCGGGGCGGGCCGCGCTCTGGTACACGCTGTCCACCAGCCCGTAATAGTCGGCCAAGAGGTCCTCCAGGCTGTCGGGCAGGTGGTGCAGTTTCTTAAGCCTGATAACGGTTTCGGTCAAAGGCAGGCCGGCCAGGGCCGCGAACTCGGCCTGGCTGCCGGCGCGGCCGCGCCCCTCCAAAAAATGAAAATAGACGCTTTCCAGCACCGGCATGCTGTCGGCCAGGGTGCCGTCCAGGTCCAACAAGAGACCGCGCACGGGCAAGCTCCCCATGGCCATCCTCCTAACCATTCATGTTGATTAAATATATCCCACGCAGGCCCTGGAGGCCAGGGGCCTGGGGCGCCGCCGCGCGGCTGGGTCGAAATTTTGACGGGCCGCCCCTTTAAATGCTTGCCCGGCGAGGATAAAATTGCCTCGCTCCGAGCCACGAATACCTGGGGAAAACTTGACTTTGCCCAGCCCCCTGGCTATAGTGGCCACAATATAATGTGGGATAGTGTAACCATGACCAACTACATCTGGGGATTGCTCAGCGAATCCCTCTCCCTTGCGACCTTCCAGGCCAGCGCCGGCGGCGGCACCAGCGGCGGCACCGACGTGTGGTCATTGGTGTGGCACGCCGGCTTCGTGGTGCAGCTGGTGCTCTTGGTGCTCATCACCTTTTCGGTGCTGAGCTGGGCGGTGATCCTGTCCAAGTTCAAGGCCATCCGCGATGCCCAGAACCAGGACCAGGAGTTTCAGGACTTGTTCTGGCATGCCGGCAGCTTGTCGGCGGCCTACGGCCAGACCAAGCACCTGGAGGCCAGCCCCATGGCCGTGGTCTTCCGCCTGGGCTACGGCGAGCTGGGCAAGGTGATGCGCGCCCAGTCCGGCGAGGGCTGCGACGCCACCCTGGCGGCCAAGGGCGTGATCGAGAACCTGGGCCGCTCGCTGAACCGGGGCATGGCCGCCGAGAGCACCCGTCTGGGCCGGGCC
>JAKAGJ010000497.1 GCA_021815655.1 Deltaproteobacteria bacterium
CAGGGCCTCGGCCACCACGTCGCTCAAGTTGAAGGCCAGGTCCTGCAACTGAAGCTTGCCGGCCTCGATCTTGGAAAAATCCAGGATGTCGTTTATCACCGTGAGCAGGGCCTGGGCCGAGGACTTGACCAAGGTCAGGCTCTCCTGCTGCTCCGGCGTCAGGTCCGACTCCAGGAGCAGATCGGTCATGCCCATGATGCCGTTCATGGGGGTGCGTATCTCGTGGCTCATGTTGGCCAAGAACTCGCTCTTGGCCCGGCTGGCCTCCTCGGCCTGGCGCCGGGCGGCCACCAGCTCGCTGACGTTGACGATGTTCAGGAGCACCCCGTCGTAAACCCCGCCCCGGTAGATGGGCTGGACCCTCAGGATCACCTCCAGGTCGCCCAGGGGGCGTTGCAGCACCAGGGGCGGGCTCAAGGGGTTGTCCCGGAAGAACTTCAGGTGGCTCTCTATCCTGGCGGCCACTTCCGGGGCGTGCAGCTCGGCCATGGTCTTGCCCAAGACGTCTTCACGCCTCCGGCCGGCCATGCGGCAGAGATAGTCGTTGACCTCCACCACCCGCCCCAGGCGATCGGCGAAGGCCACGCCCTCCTCCATGCCCGAGATCATGGCCGAAAGCTTGGCGTACTCGCGCTGGGCCGCTTCCTGGGCCAGACGGCGCTGGGTGATGTCCTCCTTCACCGCCAGGTAGTGGGTCACCTGGCCGCCGGTGTCCTTGATGGCCGATATGGAGGCGAACTCCCAGTACAGCTCGCCGTTCTTGCGGCGGTTAAGCAGCTCGCCCCGCCATTCCCCGCCCTCGGAGAGGGCCTGCCACATTTTCTGGTAGACCTCGGCCGGCATGAGCCCGGATTTGAGGATGCGGGGGTTCTGGTTCAGCGCCTCCTCCGAGCTGTAGCCCGTCACCTCGCTGAATTTGGGATTTACGTATTCGATATTGCCCTTGAGGTCGGTGATGACCACCGTGGCCGGGCTCTGCTCCACCGCCCGGGAAAGATTGCGCAGGCGTTCCTCGCTCAGTTTGCGCTCGGTTATGTCCACCACGCTGGCGCGCATGCCGACCACCTGGCCATCTTGGAAGATGGGCGCCGATTTGATGAGCCCCACGCGCAACGAGCCGTCCCGGTGCAGCAAACGCAGTTCCTGCACCGGCAGGGCCTCGCCCTTCAGCAGGCGGCCCAGGCGTTTCAGGGACATTTCCCGGTCCTCGGGATGGATGAAGTCCGAGGGCCGGCTGCGCCCCAGCATCTCCTCGGGCATTAGGCCCAGCAGCTCGTGCACCGCCTGGTTGATGTAGGTGATGTAACCCTGGCTGTCGGTCTCCAGCACCACCGTGGGCAGCAACTCGGCCATCTGGCGGAAGCGCTCCTCGCTGGCCTCCAGCCGGGACTGATGGTGCTTGCTCTGGCTGATGTCGATGGAAATGCCGCCCACGGCCTCCACCCGCCCCTGGGCGTCCTGCAAGGGGAACTTGGTGGTGTGGAAGAAAAGTTCCTGGCCCGGGCGCCCGACCTCCTCGGTGGTGACCAGGGAGGCCTGGGCCTGGATTACCGTCTGGTTGGCGGCCAGGAAGGCTTGGGCCAGCCGGGGCGAAAAAAATTCCTCCAGGGAGTGGCCGATGGCTCGCTGGCGGCTGATGCCGGTCAGTTCCTCCCAGGCCCGGTTGACCAGCCGGTATCTGCCCTCGATGTCGTTGACATAGATGGGCATGGGGGCGATCTCCAACAGCGAGGTGAGGAAGTCCTTGGTCTGGCGCAAGGACTCCTCGGCCTGGCGGTGCTCGCTGTTGTCGGTGATGAAGGCGAACGACACTCCGGGCCGGTCCTGTTCACTCCACAGGGTGGTGGCCGAAAAGGTGGTGTGCAGCAGGCGGCCGTCCTGGGCCTGCAAGAGCACCTCGAAGGCGCGCTGGCCGCTGGCGGCCAGGCTGGCCACCCGCTCCCGGAAGGCGGCGCGGCCATCCGGGGCCACGAACTCATAGGCCGGGCGCCCCACCATCTCCTGGCGCTGGTAGCCCAGCATGTCCAGGAGGGCCTGATTCACCTCCAGGGTCACCAACCGGGGGTCCACCAGCCAGAAGCCCTCGGAGGTGGTGGAGATGATGCGGCCCAGCATCTCCTCCCGTCCCTTGAGTTCGTCCATGGCCCGGTCCAGTTCGCTGATGTCCTGCAACACCTCCAGGCCGCCCGTGGCCCGGCCCTGGCTGTCCCGCACCACCTGGCTGTTCTTGATGGCCCGCAGCAGGCGGCCGTCCTTGGCCTTGATGGCGCAGAGGCGGTTCTCCAAGTCCTGGGTGGCCGTGGGGTCCGTCAGCCCGCAGACCTGGCCGCAGGGGTCCTGCACCAAAAGCTGACAGGGCTGGCCCAGGAGTTCCTGGGCCTGGTAGCCGGTCACCTCCTCCAGGCGCCGGTTGACGCTGGTTATCTTCTTTTCCAGGTCCACCGTAAAGATGGGTGTTGGCACCATGTGGTAGATCTGCCCGGCCTGTGCCAGGGCCTGCTTGAGCTGGCCGGCGCGCTCGCCGGCCAAGTCCTGGGCCGCCTGGGCGCGCCCCAGCAACAGACGCACCAGGGCGGCCAGAAGCAGGGTTATGGCCAAAAGCCCCGCCCCCACCATGACCGCCGGCCAGGCCTGCTCCTGGTCCAGGAACTCCCCGGAGGGTGTCACCGTCACCCCCCACAGGCGCCCGCCCACCCGAAAGCTGTGCCGGAAAATAAACCGGGGCGGCAACTCCCCCACGGCCGGGGAGGCCGGCTCCTCCCCTGGCGTCCGGTAGCTCAGGCGCTGGCCCTCCGGCGCCGAGAGGTCCTCCAGGAGCAGATTGACCTTGGCCTTGGCCGCCTCGCGCAGGGATCGCTCCACCACGTCGCTCAGGGTGAGCGCGCCCAGCAAAAATCCGCGCAGATGGCCCTGACGCTCCGCCGCCTCGCCCTGGTTGGTCCCGGGCTGGTACAGGGGCAAGAGCAGCATGATGCAGTAGGGGCGCTCCACCGGCAGGTGGGGCAATTGCAGGCGCCCCGTGGCCGCCGGGGCATTGCTGGCCACGGCCCGGGCCATGGCGGCGGCGGCCTGGGGCACTTGAGCCATGTCAAGCCCCAGCAGTCGGTCGACGGCCTCGATCCT
>JAKAGJ010000498.1 GCA_021815655.1 Deltaproteobacteria bacterium
GGCCCCTGGCTGCTAGCGCGGCGAATCGTTGCGGCTAAAGGAGGTTGCGCATGCCGATTCTGCGTTCCCTCGCGGCGCTGCTGATCTTCTGCCTGACGTCTGCCTGGCCACTTCCGGCCACGGCCTGGCAGATCGAGATCAAGGAGGTGGGCGGCGGCGCCCAGTACACCACCGACTTCAGCCTACACCGGCACAACCTGCAATCCACAGGGGCGCTGGCCTACCTGGCCACCCCCCTATGGCAAAACGCCAGCCTGCGCCTGGAAGGAAGACTGGAAGGCCAGGTGTGCAAGTTCTGGAACTACAGCAGCGGCATGGAAATGGCCCTGACGCCAGCCTTGCGCCTGTACCTGCAAGGCGGCAGCCCCTGCGCCCCGACCCTTTACGGTGAGGTGGGGGTGGGACCCAGCTACAACACGCTGCGCATAAACGAACTGGGCGAGAGCTTCAACTTTCTGTCCTTCGCCGGCCTGGGCCTGCGCCTGCCGCTGTGGAACGCCATGAGCCTGGACCTGGGCTACCGCATACGCCACATCAGCAACGCCGGCATGGACGACGCCAACGCCGGCGTGAGCAGCCATCAATTCCTGCTGGAGTTGGGCTTCCAATACTAGACTACCGGCCGGAGCCAACTCCCGACCGGCGGAGATCGCCGTGGTCCCTGAGCGCCTTCGCCATGCCCGCCACCGGCCCAGCCCGTCCCCCCTGGCCACCGCCCGCCGGCGGCCCCGGGCCTGGCTGGCCGGCCTGGGATTGTGTCTGGCCTGGGCCATGGTCTGGCCGGCCGCGGCCCAGGCCCTGGATCACGTCAAGGTGCGCCTGATGTGGGTGCACCAGGCCCAGTTCGCCGGCTTCTACATGGCCCAGGACCAGGGCCTCTACCGCCGGGCTGGGCTGGAGGTGGAGCTGCTGCCGGCCAATCCTCATGGTCAGGGGCCCCTGGAGGACCTGGACCAGGGCGGCTGCGATTTCGCCGTGGGCTGGTTGGCCGAGGCCCTTATCAAGCAGGCCCAGGGCCTGCCCCTGGTGCACCTGGCCCAGCTGGTGCAGCGCCCGGCCTCGCTGTTGGTCGCTTTCAAGGACAGCGGCATCCGGGACCTGCAAGACCTGGCCGGCCGCCGCGTGAGCCTGTGGCAAGGCCACGCCGCCGCCGCGCCCCGCACCATGTTCAGAAGTCTGGGCATACAAGTCAACGAGATCAGGCAGGGCTCCTCCATGACGCCTTTTCTCACCCGGGCCGTGGACGCGGCCTCGGCCATGCTCTACAACGAGGCCCACGTGCTCTACCAGGCCGGCATCGATGACCATGAACTCAAGGTCTTTGACCTGGCCAAGCTGGGCTTCGCCTTTCCCGAGGACGGCCTCTACACCCTTCAGGCCACCTGGCAGAAGCACCCCGGTCTCTGCCGGCGCTTCGTCAAGGCCACCCTGGACGGCTGGCGCCTGGCCCTCAAGGAGCCGGACCTGGCCCTGGCCACGGTGATGAAGCGGGTGGACGAATCCCGCCTGGCCAGCAACCATGCCCACCAAAAATGGATGCTCAAGATCATGGGGCAGATCATCACCGCGCGCGTGGGGCAGAAGAACATGGGCGAGCTGGACCCCGAGGCCCTGCGGCACGCCTGCGAGCTGCTGGCCCGCTACGGCCTTTTGCCCCGTGCCACCCCGGCCGAGGACTTCTGCGTGCCGGCCTGGCGGGAGCCTTGAACGCCATGACCCAACCACGTCGCCACTGGCTCAGGCTGCGCACCCGCTTCACGGTCTTCGTGCTGGCCGGGGTGGGGCTCATCTCCCTGGTCATGGCCGGGGTCACCTACCATGGCAGCCGTCAGGCCCTTCTGGCCGCCCGCCAGGAGCAGCTTCTAGACCTGGCCAAATCCCAGGCCTCGGAGCTGTCCCGCTATCTGGACGACGTGTCGGGCCCGGCCCGCGATCTGTCCACCACCTTGGAGATATGGCACCCCGGCGACGCGGGCCAGGCCACGCGCATGCTGCGCCATCACCTGGAGGAGGCGCCCAAGGCCTTCGGCATGGCCTTGGCCTATGCCCCCTTTGCCTTTGACCCCCAGAAACGCTTTTTCGCGCCCTATGTTTTCAGGGGTCCGCAAGGATTCAAGACCCTCAACCTGGACAGCCCCACCTACGATTACCTGTCCCAGGACTGGTATCTGGTGCCCACCCTGCTGGACCGGCCGGCCTGGGCCGAGCCCTACTTCGACGAAGGCGGCGGCGAGGCCCTGATGACCACCTACTCCTCGCCCATGGAGGTGGAGGGGCAGGTGCTGGGCGTGGTCACCGCCGACGTGGACCTCAAACGGTTGGGGCAGGAGGTGGCCGCCTTGACCGTGGGCAAGCAGGGCTACGCCTTCCTGCTCACCCACCAGGGCACTTTCCTGGCCGCCCCCGAAGAGAATTGGGTGATGCGCGAAACCTTCTTCTCCCTGGCCGAGGCCATGGGGCGCCCGGACATGCGCCAGTTGGGCCGGCAAATGGTGCGGGGGGGCGTGGGCGTGGTGCGGGTCAAGGACTGGTGGAGCGGCCGTCCGGCCTGGCTGGCCTACGCCCCGGTGGCCGGACCGGGTTGGAGCCTGGGGGTCATGGCCTCCGAGGATGAGGTGCTGGCGCCGGTGGTTTCCCTGGCCCGGGAGCAGGTGCTGTGGGCCTTGGGCGGCCTGGTGGCCTTGGTGCTTTCGGTGTGGCTGATGGTGGTGCGCCTGACCGAGCCCTTGAATCGCCTGGTGGCCGGCGCCCGGCGCCTGGCCGGCGGAGACCTCTCCACCCACGTGGACGACGTGCGCCCTGGCGACGAGGTGGGCGACCTGGCTCAGTCATTCAACCTCATGGTGACCGACCTCAACCGCTACGTGCAGGAACTGACCACCACCACCAAGGCCAAGGAACGCATCGAAAGCGAGCTGGACCTGGCCCGCCAGATCCAGCAGGCGGTTCTGCCGCGCACCTACCCGCCCTTCCCCGAACGCTCGGAGTTCGATCTTTTTGCCCGCAGCCTGCCCGCCCGCGAGGTGGGCGGCGATTTCTACGACTTCTTCTTCATCGACCCCGGTCACCTGGGCCTGGTGATGGCCGATGTGTCGGGCAAGGGGGTGCCGGCGGCCCTGT
>JAKAGJ010000499.1 GCA_021815655.1 Deltaproteobacteria bacterium
TTGTCGCCCAGCTTGATGCCCTCCACGGCCACGGTGTCGTTCTCGTTGACCACCGGGATCACCCCCCAGTCCAACAGGGTAATCAAGGTGTTGCGGGCATTCTCATGGCGGGTGCGGTCGCGCAGGTCGTTGGCGGTCAAGAGCACCTGGGCCACCTTCTGGCCGTGGGTCTCGAAGGCGTCCTCATAGGCCTGCATCAGCCCGGCCTGGCCCAGGGCGGCGGCGGCCTGCTTCTGGGCGGTGGTGAGCTTGGCGCCCAGGAGCCCCAGCTTGGCCCGCCCGGTGGCCACGGCGCCGGAGGAGACCAGGAGCACCTGGCGCTCTCGCGTGCGTAGTCGCGCCACCTGGGCGCCCAGGAGCCCCACGCGGCGGCGGTCCAGCCCCTCGGGACCGGCCAGCACCGCCGAGCCCACCTTGACCACCAAGCGCCGGCAGGAGCTTATCAGCTCAGCCCTGTCCAAGGTCATCCCCATCGGCCTCCTGGCCATCATCGGCGGCGCGCAGGCGCCGGGCTATCTCCTCCAACAGAGGGCGCACTCCCTGGCCGCTGGCGGCGCTCAGAGGCCACACCTCCAGCCCCATTGCTTGAACCTTTTGCTTGAATTCGTCAAGTTGTTCCTGGGCCACCGGCAGGTCCAGCTTGTTGGCCGCCACCAGGCTGGCGCGGTCGGCCAGGGCCGGGTCATAGGCCGCCAGTTCGGCGCGCACGGTCATCAGGTCGGCCAAGGGATCGGCGGCGGACATATCCACCACGTGCAGGAACAGCCGCGTGCGCTCGATGTGGCGCAAAAAGCGCAGGCCCAGCCCGGCCCCCTGGTGGGCGCCGGCCACCAGGCCGGGGATGTCGGCCAGCACGAAGGGGCGCTCGTCGCCCAGGTCGGCCACTCCCAGGTGGGGGGTGAGGGTGGTGAAGGGGTAGTCGGCCACCTTGGGCCGGGCGGCGGTGGCGGCGGCGATGAGGCTGGACTTGCCGGCGTTGGGCAGCCCCACCAGCCCCACGTCGGCCAGGAGCTTAAGTTCCAGGCGCAGGGTGCGCGCCTGGCCGGGCTCGCCGGGCTGGGCGAAGCGGGGGCTGCGGTGGGTGCTGCTGACGAAGTGGCGGTTGCCCTTGCCGCCGCGTCCGCCCTGGGCGGCGATGAACACCTGCCCATCGCGGGTCAGGTCGGCCAGCACCTGGCCGGTGCCCAGGTCGTGCACCACGGTGCCCACCGGCACCTCCAGGGTCTTGTCCTGGCCGGCGGCGCCGTCCTTGCCCGCGCCCCGGCCGTGGGCTCCGCGGCCTGCCTTGAAGTGGCGCAGGTAGCTGTGGTCGGCCAGGGTGGCCACCCGCGAGCTGGCACGCAGGATGACGTGGCCGCCGCGGCCGCCGTCGCCGCCGTCGGGGCCGCCCTTGGGCTGGTAGCGCATGCGCAGGAAGCTGACGCAGCCCCGGCCGCCGTCCCCGGCCGCCACCTCAATGGTGGCCTCGTCAACAAAGCGCATGGCGATTAGCCTTCAATCTCTTGGTGTTTAAGGGTTCAGCGGCGTCACCGCGGGGCTCGCCAGCACGGTCACAAAAAATAGAAGACGGCCCGGCGGCGTGAGCGCCCCGCAGGCCGTCTCTGATGCGCCGCCGCCCGGGGGGCTTAGGCAGGGTATACGCTGACCCGCTTCTTGTCGCGGCCCAGGCGCTCGAACTTCACCTTGCCGTCGATCTTGGCGAAGATGGTGTAGTCGCGCCCCATGCCCACGTTGAGGCCGGGATGAATCTTGGTGCCCAGCTGGCGGATGATGATGTTGCCGGCCAGAACCGGGTAGCCCTCGCCGCGCTTGATGCCCAACCGCTGCCCGGCGGAGTCGCGCCCGTTGCGGGAGGAGCCGCCTGCTTTTTTGTGTGCCATCTTGAAGGTCCTCGCTTTGCTCTAAGACAGTGACGCCGACCCGGGGCCGGCGCCCGCCAACTAGGCCTCTATGCCTTCCACACGCACGGCGGTGAAGGGCTGGCGGTGGCCACGCTTAACGCGGTAGCCCTTGCGGCGCTTCTTCTTGAAGACCAAAACCTTGCGCGCCCGGCCCTGCTCCACGATCACTGCGGAGACTTGGCCCTCCAGGTAGGGGCGCCCCACCTTGGGCTCGCCCTCGCCGCCGACCATCAGCACCGGGGTCAGGCCAATGGCGTCGCCCACCTGGCCCTCAAGCTTCTCCAGGCGGTAGATCTGGCCCGCTTCCACTTTATATTGCTTACCGCCCGAGGCGATCACAGCATACATGGTTACCCGACCTCCCAGAAATGAAAGGAGACTATACGAGACGCGGGCCGGCCTGTCAAGACCGGCCAGGGGCGCCGCGCCCTTAAAGAAGGTAAAAAATACCAGAACTCTGGCGCCGCGCAAGGGGTTGGGTGGCCGGCCCGGTCCCGGGCGCCCCCTGGCGGTCCGGGCAGGTGCCCGGCCGCCAGGGGTGGCTATGAGATCGGTTGGCGGGCCATGGCTGGCTCGCCGGGCGCGCCAGCGCCCACGGATATTTAGTTGCCGCTGGGCACCTTCTTCAGGTACTTGAAGTAGTCGCCGTCGGTGGACAAGATCAACTCGACCTTGTTGGGCGGCAGAGAGTTGTAGGTTTCCAAGGTCTTGAAGAGGCTGTAGAACTGGGGGTCTTGCCCAAAGGCCTGGCCGAAGATGGCGGTGGCCTTGGCATCGGCTTGGCCCCGGGTTTCCTGGGCCTTCTTGTAGGCCTCGGAGCGGATGCGCGCCAGCTCCTTCTCCATGGTGCCCAGGATGCGGGCCTTCTCGCCCTCACCCTCGGAGCGGTACTGGCTGGCGATGCGCTTGCGCTCGCTTATCATGCGCTCGAAGACCCGCTTCTGCACGCTCTCCACGTAGTTGATGCGCTTGATCTCCACGTCCACCAGCTCGATGCCGTATTGGGGCACCAGCTTGGAGGCCTGGGCCAGCATGGCCCGGGTGATGAGCTTGCGCCCCATCTTCACCTCCGCGGGCTCGGCGGCCGCCTCGGACTGGGATTGGTCCCCAGCCGCATCGGGGGGCAGGAGGGGCTTGGCCACCTTGGCCAGGGGGGAGTCGCTGGGGGGGGTGGGGTCCCAGTCGGCCGAGCGCACCAGCTCCACCAGC
>JAKAGJ010000500.1 GCA_021815655.1 Deltaproteobacteria bacterium
CCCGCCCCGCCAGGTCCTGGCCGCCACCGGGGCCCAAGTGCTGGAGATGGAGCGTGAACGGGAGTCCTCCCTGTGCTGCGGGGGCGGTGGCGGCCGTCTGTGGATGGAAACCCCGGCCGAGAAGCGCTTCAGCCTGCTCAGGGTGCGCGAGGCCGCGGCCAGCGCGGCCGAGGTGCTGGCCACGGCCTGCCCCTACTGCGTCTCGCTCCTGGAGGACGGCCGCAAGACCGCCGGCCTGGAGGGGCTCAAGGTGATGGACATCAGCGAGCTTTTGGCCCAGGACCTGGCATGAGGGCCAGACAGGGCGGAGGGCAATCAACAACCTGTTGAATGTTAAGGAATTACCAAATGTCGCAATGGACCCCGGACAAGGTCTTGGACGCCAAGGGCCTGAGTTGCCCCATGCCAATCCTCAAAACCAAAAAATTCTTCACTGAGCTGCGGTCCGGCCAGATACTGGAGCTACAGTCCACCGACCCCGGCACCATCAACGACCTGCCGGCTTTCCTGAGCCGCGCCGGACATGAACTCCTGGGCCAGGAACAACGCGAGGGCTATGTCAGCTATTTCCTGAGGAAAGCCTAGCACCGACCATCGCGCACCCGGGCCGGCCGCCAAGGACGGACCGGCCCGGACGCGTTCCCCATTCACCAGCCCCCGCCCGCATCCCGAGCATAATATCAAGTTATCATAGCGTGTTATCTGGATGGCTCGCCGCCCCTTGCGGTCGTTTCGCTCCTGGCATAGGATTGCTTCACCCCGCATCCATCCCGGAGGCGAGTTTATGCCCTTTCAATTGCGGGAGTACCTGGGTTGTCTGGCCAGCCAGACTGCCAAGGGCATGTTTTATCGCCTGCCCCGTAACTTTTCCCAAGCCGGCCACGATGTAACCCCTGAGCAGTGGCGCGTGCTGGCGGCGCCTTGGTCACGCGACGGCCGGACTCAACAGGAACCGGCCGAGGTGGCGGGCAGAGGCAAGACCGGTATCACGCGTCTTGCCCACGGAATGGAGAGGCGCAACCTGGTGGTGCGTGTGCCCAACGGGCGGGACCGGCACAACAATTTGGTATATCCGAAGCAGACCCGGCAAGGCCTTGACCCGGCCGACCTGGCCGAGACGCCATGACCGTCCTGGGCCCTCGCGGTGTTGGTTGCGCCCGCAATCTTATTCAGGCTGGCCGGACCTTGGCCTGGGCCGGAGCGGGAGTGAAGATGATGCGTGCTTTCCTGGGCCTTGTCCTTCTGGCCCTGTTGCTGGCCTCTTGCGGCGCGGCCTCGCCCGCCCGGGCCGCCGAACCAGAGGACGCGGCGGTGCTTTCCCTGGAGCAGGTCGTCCAGACCGCGCTCAAGCGCAACCCAGGCCTGGCCGCCTCCCAGGAGGACGTGGCCGTCTCCGAGGCCCAACTAACCCAGACCTCCAGCGCCTACTGGCCCCAACTCAGCGCCCAGAGCGGCTATTCCCGCCAATGGTACGAGAATGCGCGCTCGGCCCTGAGCCAGGGCGGCGTCCAGGGCCAGTACAACAATTACCAGGGCGGGCTGACCGTCTCCCAATACCTCTACGACTTCGGGCAGACCTCCGGCCGGGTGGAAAAGGGCCGCCAGACCCTGGAGTCCAGCCGCCAGGGCCTGGCCAAGACCCGTTTCGACCTGGTGCGCGACGTCAAAAATGCCTATTACGAGGTGCTCAAGCAGGAGGAGCTGGTGGGTGTCTACCAGGAGTCCCTGCGCGTGCAGAAGGAGCACCTGCGCCAGGCCCAGGCCTTCTACAAGGCCGGGGTGAAGGCCCGCCTGGACGTGACCAACAGCGAGCTCGCGGTGGCCAACACCGACTTGCAACTCTTGCAGGCCCAACTCTCCCTGGACACCGCCCGCGTCAGCCTGGAGAGCATCCTGGGCGGTCCGCCGGCCCCAGGGCCCTACCGGCTGGCCAGGCTGCCCGAGGCCCGGGTGGAGCTGGCCGCGCCCGAGCAACTGGTGCGGGACGCCCTGAAGCTGAGGCCCGAGGTGGCCTCCTTGCAAGCCCAACTGCGGGCTGCCCAGGCCCAACTCCAGACTGCCCAGGGCGGCTACTGGCCCTCCCTGAACGCCAACGCCAGTTGGGGATATCAGAACACCGACTGGCCCCTGCAGGAGGGATGGCTGGCCGGGGCCAGCCTGAGCTGGCCTTTGTTCAATGGCCTGCGCACCCAGGGCGCGGTGAGCGAGGCCAAGGCAGGCATCCGCAAGATCGAGGCCCAGATCGCCCAGATCGAATTGGGGGTGCGCCAGGATGTCACCGTGGCCGTCCTGCGGGTCAGGCAGACCGGCCAGACCACCGAGACCGCCCGCCTGGCCCTGCGCCAGGCCCGGGAGAACATGGCCCTGGCCGACAGCCGCTGGAAGGTGGGGGCCGGCAGCTACATCGAATACAGCGATGCCCAGAACCTGCTCACCCAGGCCAAGGGCAACCTGGTGCAAGCCACCTACCTGCGCTGGCAGGCCCTGGCCGACCTGGAGCGCGCCCTGGGCCGGCCCCAGCACGGCTAGTCCGGCCCTGGGGCCGCCAGATTTCCTGTCGATCGCCAGAAACGCAACCGGCCACCCACAAGTATAGGCGGGACCATGTCAAGCCAAGCCAGCCCTGATGACCCCCAACGCCAGGTCACCTCGACCGCCGCGCCACACACCCGGCGCCGGCGTCGCTGGCCCGGCCTGCTCCTCCTCTGCCTGCTGGCGGCCGGCGCGTTTTATGTCTTCGGCGTGAAGGCCCAGTCGGCCACCGAGCGCGGCGGCCGCGGGCGGCCGGCCTTCGACGTGCCGGTGCTCACCGCCCCGGCGCAGGCCAGCGACGTGCCGGTGTACGTCGACGGTCTGGGCAGCGTGGTGCCCCTGCACACGGTCACCGTGAAATCGCGCATCGACGGCCAACTCATGGAGGCGCGCTTTCAGGAAGGGCAGATGGTGAAGAAGGGCGACCTCCTGATCCGCATCGACCCCCGGCCCTACCAGGTACAGCTCACCCAAGCCCAGGGACAGATGGCCCGCGACCAGGCCTTGTTGCAAAACGCCCAACTGGACCTGAAGCGCTACCGCGAACTCTGGGAGCAGGACCTGGTCCCCAGGCAA
>JAKAGJ010000501.1 GCA_021815655.1 Deltaproteobacteria bacterium
CTTGAGGCTGCCCACCAGGGAATAGACCTTGTGCTCGGCCCGCTGGCGCACGCTACAGGTGTTCACCAGGATCAGGTCGGCCTCGCCGGGGTCGTCGGCGGCCTGATAGCCCAGCTCGGCCAGCATGCCGGCCAGGCGCGCCGAGTCATACTCGTTCATCTGGCATCCGAAGGTGGTTATGTGCACGCGCTTGGCGGGGGAGTCCATGCCAACCATACCTCTGGGTTCAGGATATCGCGAAAACCTATCCCACCGCCAGCCATCGCGCAAGTCCGGCCTTACCGTCGGGGTTGCGCCCGCGCCGCCCAGGGGGCATATTGGGCCAAGGAGGCCCGGCGCGGCCGTCCGGGGCAATCCTCCAAGGTTTGTTACAAATTAGTATAGCTTATCCCCCAAGCGGGGCGAGGCCCAAGTTGGCCGCGGCGCGGAGCGGGCGGTGATACCCCTAAAGGACGACAACCCCACCTTCCGCACGCCCTACATGAC
Organism: Deltaproteobacteria bacterium; assembly: GCA_021815655.1. Classification (GTDB taxonomy): domain Bacteria; phylum Desulfobacterota; class Desulfarculia; order Desulfarculales; family Desulfarculaceae; genus JACRDC01. The sequence continues at coordinate 487 of JAKAGJ010000501.1, forward strand.
CATGGGCCTCATCGCGGCCAACATAGCGGTATACCTCTACCAATTGCTTTTGTCCCTGCCGGCGGAGCGCCTGTTCATATATGACTACGGCCTGGTGCCGGCCTGGCTCACCGGGCTGGCCAGCCTGCCCCCGCCGCCGGACTTCCTGCCCCGGCCGCTCACCGTGGTCACCTCCATGTTCCTGCACGGCGGCATCCTGCACCTGGCGGGCAACATGCTCTACCTGTGGATCTTTGGCAACAACATCGAAGACGCCCTGGGGCCGGCTCGCTTTCTGGCCTTCTATCTGTTGGGCGGGGTGCTGGCGGCGCTGGCCTTCGTGGCCACGTCCCCGGGGGCCGAGGTCCCCATGATCGGGGCCAGCGGGGCCATAGCCGCGGTGCTGGGGGCCTACCTGTTGCTCTACCCCCGCGCCAAGGTGCTGGTGCTATTCTGGTTCTTCGTTTTGGTGCAGGTGGTGCGGGTGCCGGCCCTGTTGCTCCTGGGCCTTTGGTTCCTGCTCCAGGTGCTGGGCCTGGGCGGGCCGGGCGTGGCCTGGACGGCCCACCTGGGCGGCTTCGTGGCCGGCCTGGCCCTGATCAGGCTCTTCCTGCCCCGGGGGATGCGCCCGCGTTGAAGCGGGGGGCTAGCGGACCAGTCCCTTGAACTCCACCCGGCTCACCTCGCCCAGGGGGATGCGGAAGTTGCCATAGCTGGTCTTGCCCGTGGCCTTGAGCCCGGCGCTGACGGTCATGTCCACCGCCGGCCCCTGGTTGAGCACCACCTTGGCCTTCAGATCCCCGCCCTGGTTGGCCAGCTCCAGGGAGCTGACCTTGTCGAAGGGCACCGCCGCCTGGCCCTTGCCCACGCCGCCCAGAACGAAGGCCTGGCCGTCGATGGCGAACTGGGTCAGATCGACCCTGGTCCCCTGCTGGTCGATAAGAAGCACCCGGTAGTCGGACTGGGGCTCTGGAATACGCGTGGGTCCCTCGCCGTCGCCCAGGCCCATGCCCATCAGCCAGGGGCAGAGCAAGAGCAGCAGCGCCAGGACCAAGCGGGAATGGTGCTTTCTCATCGCGGCTCCTTGGGACAGCGGTTGGCGCGAGGCGTCGTCTACCTATTTTTGGTACCACGCCCCCCGCCGGCAAGCAAAGCAAAAACTGGCCTGGCCGGCGCTGCTTGGCTGGGGGCCCACGCTGTAGTATCCTCGTATGCAACGGGTTTCGCCCGCCATCCGGGGGCGGGGGGCCGCCGGTCCGGGGCCGGCACCCCGGGGAGATGGGTCCGGCCTGATGCTCAAGCAACTGCGCAGCCGCTGGGGGGTGATCCCCACTTGGGTCAAGGCCCTGCCCGTGGCCGCGCTGCTGATCGTCCTCTCCCTGCTGCATGGTCACCTCCAGGCCCAGCATTCGTCCTGGCTGCCCGAGGTTCGCCGCCTGTTCTTCCTGCCCCTGTTCATGGCCAGCCTACTTCTGGGCCTCAAGGGCGGCCTGCTGTGCGCCCTGGCCATCTCGCTTAACTACATGGAATTATCAGCGAGCAACCCCTCCACCGCTCCGGCCCCGGCCGTCATCCTCCTGGAGGCGGGGCTCTATTTCCTCACCGGGGCCATCACCGGGCTGTTGGTGGACCGCGAGCGACGCGAGGCGACCCGCCTCAAGAAGGCCGAGGAATTGGCCCTGTTGGGCCAAGCCGCCGCGGCGGTGGCCCACGAACTGAAGACTCCCCTGGTGGCCATCGGCGGGTTCGCCCAGAGGCTCCTGCGCGATCTGGAGCCGGACCACCCCCAGCGGCGTCCCCTGGAGATCATCGTGGACCAGGTGGCGCACATGGAGCAGCTCCTGCGCGAGATGCTGGACTACTCGCGGCCGGTGGAGCTGAGCCTGGCCCCCCACCTGCTGGACGGCTTGGCCGAGGAGTGCCTCACCCTGCTGGACCTGCTGGCCCGCCAGCGCTCGGTGCGGCTCACCCTGCGCCGGGGCGCCGGGGCCCCGGTGGCGCCGGTGATGGACGCCGCCCGGGTGCGCCAGGTGCTCTTGAACCTGGTGCAGAACGCCGTGCAGGCCTCGGGCCAGGGAGACGAGGTGGTGGTGGAGACGGACCGGCAGGGGCCCTGGGCGGTGACGCGGGTGAGCGACCAGGGCACGGGCATCGAGTTGAAGGACCAGGCCCGGGTCTTCTCGCCCTTTTTCTCCACCAAGCGCCAGGGCACCGGCCTGGGCCTGGCCATCTCCCGCAAGATCGTCGAGGCCCACGGCGGAGAACTGGAGTTCAGGAGCGAGCCGGGCCGGGGCAGCGTCTTCGAGCTGCGTCTGCCCCTGGAGGGCCCGCCCGGGGAAGGCTAGCCCCAGCGCAGCTTGGTGCGCAGGATCTCGAAGTAGTCCTTGAAGGGTGATTGCACCAGGCGCACCGCCGCCCGCGCCTTGCGCACCGTGATAACGTCGCCGGGCAGGAGTTCGACCCCCACTTGGCCGTCGCAGGTGAGGGTGACTGCCTCGGCCCGGGGGCCCAAGGTGAGGCTGAGGGTCATGGCCGGGCCCAGCAGCAGGGGGCGATTGCTCAGGGCGAAGGAGCAGATGGGCGTAACCACGATGCATTCCAGGGAGGGGTGGCAGATGGGTCCGCCCGCCGATACGGC
>JAKAGJ010000502.1 GCA_021815655.1 Deltaproteobacteria bacterium
CATGCTGCGCCTTCAGGACGTCTTCCACCAGATCAGCCTGGCCATCCTGGCCCCCTAGGCCGACCGGGTGGCCCCGGCGGGGCCTTAGCGGGTTCAGTGGCGTTGCCGCGCGGGCCCATGCCGGCGCCCCCCCGGGGGAACGTGACCCGCATAAAAAAATGACGGGCGGGGGTTATCCTCGCCCGTGTATTTCTGGCGACGGCCCTTGCAACAAGGCCCGGGCGGGCGCGGCCTCGGCGCCGGCCACCTTCAGGGGCGGGCAGATGAGCCGGTAGACCCCCGGCGGCACGCCCTCCAGGTTCAATCCCTCCAGAATCAGCACCCCGGCTCCCAGCAAGAGGCGGTGCACGGGATAGGCGGCGTCATCGGGGGCGTCCAGGGAGGGCGCGTCCAGCCCCACCAGGCTGGCGCCCCACGCCAGGCAGGCCCGGGCCAGCCCGGGGGAGAGGTGGGCGTAGTCGTGGCGCCAGCGGCCGCTGGCGGCCAGGCCGCCCTGGGAATTGGCCGTTTTAAGCAACAGCGCCCAGCCGGGGCGAGAGGGCTGCCCGGCCAGCAGGCTGGCGGGCAAGGCCCCCTGGCCGGGAGCGTCCAGCACCAGGGCCTGCGGCAGAAAGCGCTCCGGGGGGAAGGAATCCAGGCTGGCCCCGCCGGGCAGGAAATGGCTGGGCGCGTCCAGGTGGGTGCCGGCGTGGGCGCTCAGGCCAAGGGCCGAGAGTTCGTAGGCATCGCCCTGGGCCAGGTCGTTAAGCAGCCGGCGGGCGAAGGGGGGGTCGCCGGGGTAGGTGGCCTCCTCCCGGCCCAGACTCAGGCTGATGTCCCACAGTTTTTCTTGGTGGCTCACGGGCGCCTCCCAGAAATCGGCGGCAGGCCTCGGGGCGCCACAGCCCCTTGTAGACGACAGGCTTCACCGGGAGCCGGCGGGGCTGGTGAGAGCAAGAGCGTCAAGCGACCCGTTTAGGCCCAGCCGGGGGCACCGAATTTCAAGAAGCCATGCCCGCCATCTCGATTAGCTTCACCGGGAGCCGGCGGGGCTGGTGAGAGCAAGAGCGTCAAGCGACCCGTTTAAGCCCAGCCGGGGGCACCCGGCCTCAGGAGACCATGCCCAGCATTTCGAAGAGAAAGAAGATGAGGGCGGCCACGGCGGCCGAGCAGGGGATGGTCAGCACCCAGGCCACCACCAGATTGCCGGCCACTCCCCAGCGCACGGCCGTGAGCCGCTTGGCCGCGCCCACGCCCATGACCGAGGCGGAGATGACGTGGGTGGTGCTGATGGGCGCGCCGAAGTGGGAGGCGGTGGCGATGACCATGGCCGCGGAGGTTTCCGCGGCAAAGCCGTGCACCGGCTCCAGCTTGAATATCTTGTGCCCCATGGTCTTGATGATCTTCCAGCCGCCCACCATGGTGCCCATGCCCATCATCGAGGCGCAGGCTATCTTCACCCACAGGGGCACGGTCACCGCCGGTATCAAGTGCCCCAGGAACAGGGCCAGGGTGACGATACCCATGGTCTTCTGGGCGTCGTTCATGCCGTGGCTGGTGGCCATGAGGGCCGAGGAGAGGATTTGCAGCTTGCGGAACATGAAGCTGGCATGCCGGGGGTTCATCAGGTGGATGCCCCAGGCCAGGAACAGCATGAAGATGGAGCCGGCCAAAAGGCCGGCCATGGGCGAGAGGAACAGGGGCAGTATGACCTTCAAGGCGATGGACTTGTAGAAGAGCGTGTCCCAGCCGCCATAGGCCACGGCCGCCCCCATCAGCCCGCCCACCAGGGCGTGGGAGGAGGACGAGGGGATGCCCAGATACCAGGTGAGCACGTTCCAGATGATGGCCCCGCCCAGGGCGGCCAGCACGATGAGCTGGCAACCCACGATCATCTCCGGCCGCACGATACCCTTGCCCACGGTCTCGGCCACCTCGGTGCCCAGGAAGGCGCCGGCCAGGTTGAGGACGGCGGCCATGGCCACCGCCTTGCGGGGGGTGAGCACCTTGGTGGAGACCACGGTGGCGATGGCGTTGGCGCAGTCGTGGGCGCCGTTGGTGAAATCGAAGGCCAGCGCCACCACCACGATGACGATCAGGAGCAGGGACAGCTCAGGCATTTTTAAGGAACACCCCCTGGATGACGCTGGCCAGGTGGTAGGTGCGGTAGATGGCCCGCTCCAGGCGGTCGTAGATGCGCGACCAGCGCATGATGTTCAAAAGCTCCCGGTTGTCCACGTCGCGGGGCTCGTACATCTCGGTAATGGTGTCCAGGAGCACCTTGTCGGTCTTCTTCTTGTATTCGCGGATGGTGGTGAGGTTGTCCTCCACGTTCTTTTCGTGCCCCAGCTTGTCCAGCATCTTGGCCACTTCTTCCACCATTATGCGCAGGTTGTGGGTCAGCATCTTGGCCGACTGGGGGATGGGCGCGAAATGGTAGAGACCGATGCGGATGGCGATGGCCTTTATCAGGTCCAACACCTGCTCCTGGGCCTTGTTGATCTCGTGGATGTCCTCGCGGTCGATGGGGGTGATGAAGGTCTGGTCCAGTTGGGTGGATATCTCGCGGGATATTTTGTCACCCCGGCGCTCGAAGGAGTTGATCTTCTCGCAGCGTTCCTCGAAGTTGCTGGACTGCTGGCACATCTCGTCCAGCAGGTTGGCCGCGGCCAGGGCCATGGATATCTGCTCCAGGAACAGTTCCTCGAACTTGACCGCCTTGGGAAACAGGCTGAAACCCATGGGCCACTCCACTTGATATCGGTCTGGCGGCTTAAGGGGCGGGCGCCGGCCCGCCACGGTCTCTGGTCCGCGTGACCGGCGGGCCAAGCGTCTCGGCCCGGGGCCTTGTGCAACTGGGGGGCTGGCGAATGATATAACAGAGACGGTCCAAGTCAACCCTTTCCTGTAACCGCCCTGCCACATTGATCCGGGAGGCGGCGGCCGCCGGCGCGGCCGCCTTGACAAGCCCTGTAATACCTGGTAATACGTATGTCATCAGCATCATAAGCCCCACCCAAGGAGGTAGCGGATGGCCGCCGCCAAGCCGGAAGTAATCAGCTTCAAGGCCGACCAGTCGCTCTTGCGGGCCATGGAGGGCATCCCCAACCGCTCGGAGTTCAT
>JAKAGJ010000503.1 GCA_021815655.1 Deltaproteobacteria bacterium
CGGCCCCGGCGGTAGTCTGGTGCTGCCGTTGCCCAGCCAGGGCTTTACGCTGTCCTGGGAGCACTCGGTGGAGCACACCCAGTGGCGGGAGACCTTCGTGGCCGGACCAGGGGGGCGGTTGGAGTTGGTTTCCTCGGAGTTTGCCTCCGCCGGGGCGGGGTTGCCGGACCGTCTGGAGCCGGGCGATGTCTTTAGCCTGCGAAATGGCCGCATGAAGCTGACCCACCACCACGTGGCGCTGCCCGCGTTGCGCCTGCGGCTCTCGGACGTGTCGCCTCACCGCCTGAGCGTGGGTGGCCGAATACTGGATCTTAACGCCATCTTTGGCGAGGGGGTAGTCACCATACGCGCGGCAACCAACAGCGAGGAGGGATCCGATGAAAAAAACTAGCCTGTCGATCCTGACCCTGGTCCTGATGCTCAGCTTGGCGGCCTCGGCGCTGGCCGCGCCCAAGTTCATAGCCATTTCCACCGGCGGCACCGGGGGGGCCTACTTCCCCATCGGCGCCGGCCTGGCCGACATAATCAACAAAAAGCTCAGCGGCTACAATGCCTCGGCCGAGGTCACCGCCGCCTCCAAGGTCAACTGCATCAACGTCAACGAAGACAAGGCCGACCTGGGCCTGGTGCTGGGCGACACCCTGGCCTACGCCTACAAGGGCGACGCCCTGGGCGGCTTCAACAAGCCCCTGGACAAGCTCAGGGTGCTGGCCAACATCTATCCCAACACCATCCAGATCGTGGCCCGCAAGGACAGCGGCATCGCCAAATTGAGCGATCTCAAGGGCAAGAAGGTGGCCGTGGGCGCCCCGGGCTCGGGCACCGAGATCAACGCCCGCCAAATCTTCGCCGCCGCCGGCATGAGCTACAAGGACTTTGGCCGCACCGACTACCTTAGCTTTGCCGAGAGCGCCGACCAGATGAAGAACCGGGCCATCGACGCCACCCTCATCAGTTCCGGCCTGCCCAACCCCGGGGTCATGGATATCGCCACCTCCCAGGACATCGTGGTCATCCCCGTCGACGCCGAGATAGTGCGGAAGCTACAGAAGGAGCATCCCTTCTTCATCGCCACGGTCATCCCCAAGGGCACCTACAAGGGCCAGGAGGCCGACGTGCCCAGCGTGGCCATCCCCAATTTCCTTATCGCCTCTCAAACCATGAGTGAGCAGACCGCCTACGAGATCACCAAGGCCATGTTCGAGAACCTGGATCGCCTGGTGCAGGCCCATGCCGCGGCCAAGGACATCAAACTGGAGCGCGCGGCCCTGGGCGCTCCGGCCCCCCTGCACCCCGGCGCCGAGAAGTACTTTCGCGAGAAGGGCATCATCAAATAGGGCACACCATCCCACAGGTGGAAATGGCCGGGGGCGCCCAGCTCCCGGCCACCACACGCTCTAGGATTGGCGGCAACCAGGCACTGTCATAAGGAGCGGCCAGGATGAGCGGCAACCAGCTCGAGCGGCACGATCACGCCCACCCGGCCCCCCAGGCCGCCGCGCCACCCGAGGCTGGCGGCATAGACGTCGCGGCCACCATAGCCAAATACGATTCCGAACAGCGCTTCCGCAGCCTTCTTGGCGGCTGGCATTGGCTGGTCTTCTACCTGGCCGTGGCCATGAGCCTGTTCCAGCTCTATACCGCCGGCTTCGGCCTGCTGGACGCCCACGAGCAGCGCTCCATCCATCTGGCCTTCATCCTGGGGCTGACCTTCCTGCTCTTTCCCGTGAAGGGCACCCGGAAATCCCAGACCGCCACGGTGCCGTGGTACGACCTCTTGGTGGCCCTGGCCGGCGCGGCGGTGGGGCTGTACATCTTTCTGGACTATCAGAACATCGTGCTGCGGGCCGGCCTGCCCTCCACCCAGGACCTGGTCTTCGCCTTCGTCACCATGGCTTTGGTTCTGGAGGCCAGCCGCCGGCTCATCGGCCCGCCCCTGGCCATCCTCTCGCTGGTGTTTCTGGCCTTCGCCTACTTCGGTCCCCACCTGCCCGGCGTCTTCGCCCACAAGGGGCGCGGCCTGCTGGATATCGCCGAATACATGTACCTGACCACCGAGGGCATCTTCGGCATACCCCTGGGCGTCTCCTCCACCTACATATTCCTGTTCATCCTGCTGGGGGCCTTCCTGGAGCAGGCCGGCATCATCGAGTTCTTTTCCGACCTGGCCTTGAGCCTGGTGGGGCACACCAAGGGCGGTCCGGCCAAGGTGGCGGTCTTCTCCAGCGCCCTCTTGGGCATGGTCAACGGCTCGGCCATCGCCAACGTGGTCACCGTGGGGGCCTTCACCATCCCCCTGATGAAGAAGACCGGCTTCAAGCCGCACTTCGCCGGGGCGGTGGAAGCCACGGCCTCCATGGGCGGCCAGATCATGCCGCCGGTGATGGGCGCCGTGGCCTTCATCATGGCCGACACCCTGGGCGTGCCCTACGTGAGCATCTGCAAGGCCGCGGCCATCCCCGCGGTGCTGTACTTCCTGGCCGTGGGTTTCATGGTGCACTTCGAGGCCGGCCGCACCGGGCTAAAGGGCTTGCCCAAGGAGGATCTGCCCAAGTTCAGCCGGGTGATCGGCCAGCGCTGGAGCCTCCTGTTGCCCCTGGTGGCCCTGGTCTACCTGCTCCTGGCCGGCTACACCCCGCTCTTCGCCGGGTTCTACGGCATCATCCTCACCATCGCCCTAATCATGGTCCACAAGCTGTGGGCCGAGCGGCAGGGCCGGGGCTTTCGGGGCGGCCTCTTGGCCGGCCTGGCGGTCTGCGTCGGCCTGGTCTACCAATATGAGAGCTGGGGGGTTCTGGCCCTGCTGGGCATGTTGGTGGGCCTGTGCCTGCTCAAGCCCCAGACCCGGCCGGTGCTCTTCGATCTGGTCAAGAGCATGCACCACGGGGCGCGCTCGGCTCTGGGCGTGGCCGTGGCCTGCGCGGTGATCGGCATCGTGGTGGGCGTGGCCACCATGACCGGCCTGGGGGTGAAGCTCTCGGGGGCCATCATCTCGCTAGCCGGCGGCAGCATGTTCCTCACCCTGGTCTTCACCATGGTGGCCTCGCTGATCCTGGGCATGGGCGTGCCCACCATCCCCACCTACATCATCACTTCCA
>JAKAGJ010000504.1 GCA_021815655.1 Deltaproteobacteria bacterium
GTGGCTGGCGAAAAGATTGTACAGAGCGGGCAATAGCTTGCGGCCCACGAGGTCGCCCGAGGCCCCGAAGATCACCAGGGCGCAGGGCGCTGGCGGGGCCTCCAAAAGGCAGGAGGCCCCCAGCATTTCCTCGTTCAAGGGCGGGATGGGTTCCTGAAAGTCGTCCCGCGGGGGCATGGGGCCTCCTTGGCGTCCGCCGGCCTGGCCGCCCGCCTGAACCGCCGAGGCGCGGTCTAGGCCTTAAGCAAATCCAGGGCGCGGTTGACCACGTTTTCCACGCTCAGGCCGTACTCCTTGAGCACCCGCCCGCCGGGGGCCGAGGCGCCGAAGCGGTCCACCCCGATCACCGCGCCCTGCTCGCCCACCCAGCGCTCCCAGCCCAGGGTGGCCCCGGCCTCGATGGCCAGACGGGTCTTGAGGGCCGGCGGCAGCACGGCGTCGCGGTAGGCCTGCTCCTGCTCGGCGAAGACCTCCCAGGAGGGCATGGAGACCACGCGGCTGGCCACGCCGGCGGCCTGCAACTTCTCCTGGGCGGCGCACGCCAGGCTCACCTCGCTGCCGGTGGCCAGCAGGATGAGTTGGGGCTTGCCGCCGGCCTCGCTGAGCACGTAGGCGCCCTTGGCCACGCCCTGGGCGATGGGGTAGCGCTCCAGGTCCAGGATGGGCAGGTTCTGGCGGGTGAGCACCAGGGCCGTGGGGCTATTGCGCTCCAGGGCCAGGGCCCAGCACTGGGCCGTCTCATTGGCCTCGGCCGGCCGCATGACCGTGAAGCCGGGCATGAGCCGAAGCGACATGAGCTGCTCCACCGGCTGGTGGGTGGGGCCGTCCTCGCCCACGGCCAGGCTGTCGTGGGTGAAGATGAACAGGGCCTTGAGCCCCATCAGGGCCGACAGGCGCAAGGCCGGGCGCATGAAGTCGGAGAATACGAAGAAGGTGGCGGCGTAGGGGATGACGCCCCCGTGCAGGGCCATGCCGTTGACCACCGCCCCCATGCCGTGCTCGCGCACCCCGAAGTGGATGTTGCGGCCGCAGTCGGCGCCTTTTTGGCGCATGTCGCCGGAGCCGGCGATGAGGGTCTTGGTGGAGGGCGCCAGGTCGGCCGAGCCGCCCACCAGGTTGGGAATCACCTGGGCCAGGGCGTTCAAGACCTTGCCCGAGGCCACCCGGGTGGCCACCGGCTTGTCGGCGGCGCTGAAGACCGGCAGGGCCTGGCGCCAGTCGGCGGGCAACAGGCCCTTGAGCTGCCGGGCGTAGGCCTTGGCCAGCTCGGGATGCTCCTGGGCATAGGCGGCCAGGCGCTCCTGCCAGGCCTGCTCCTGCCGGGCGCCGCGCTCCTGGGCCTGGCGCAGGCAGGCAGAAGCCTCGGCGGGGATGTGGAAGGGCTCATCCGGCCAGGCGAAGCACTGGCGGGTGGCTCGGGCGGCCTCGGCACCCAGGGGCTCGCCGTGGGCCGAGGCCGAATCCTGCTTGGGGCTGCCGCAGCCGATGTGGGTGTGCAGCACGATCAGCGAGGGATGCTCCCGGTCGGCCCGGGCCGCCTCGATGGCCGCCTCGATGGCCTCCACGTCGTCGCCGTCGTCCACGGGCAGCACCTGCCAGCCGTAGGCCGCGAAGCGTTTGCCCGCGTCCTCGCTGAAGGCCAGGTCCGTGGCTCCCTCGATGGTGATCTTGTTGTCGTCGTAGAGGTAGATGAGCTTGCCCAGGCCCAGGGTGCCGGCCAGGGAGGCGGCCTCCGAGGCCACGCCCTCCATGAGGTCGCCGTCGCTGACGATGGCGTAGGTGTAGTGGTCGATCAGCGCATGGCCGGGGCGGTTGAACTGGCCGGCCAGGAAGCGCTCGGCCAGGGCCATGCCCACGCCCATGGCCAGGCCGTGCCCCAGGGGGCCGGTGGTGGCCTCCACGCCGGGCACGTGGGGGTACTCGGGGTGGCCGGGGGTCTTGGAGCCCCACTGACGGAAGTTCTTCAACTCGGCCAGGGGCAGGTCGTAGCCCGTGAGGTGCAAGAGGGCGTAGAGCAGGGCCGAGCCGTGGCCGGCGGAGAGCACGAAGCGGTCGCGGTCGGCCCAGTGGGGGTTCTTGGGGTTGTGGCGCAAAAATTTCTGCCACAACACGTAGGCCATGGTGGCCGCGCCCAAGGGCATGCCCGGGTGGCCGGAGTTGGCCGCCTCCACCATGTCCACCGCCAGCATGCGGATGGTGTTTATGCAAAGCTGGTCCAGATTGTTGTTGGGCGCGCTCATGAAAACCCCCGGGGGTGGGCAAGGGATGGCTTGCGTTAGAGAAATATGGGGCACCCCCCGCCGCTGCCGGCGGAGGCGCCGCCCCAACTATCGGCCAAACGGCCAAATTTGGCAAGCAAGACCCGCGGGCATGTCCCACTCTGCCGCGCGGTGCCGGCCCGGCGCAGGCGCTTCTTAGCCAACCCGCGCTGATCGCTGGCCTGGCAATGCCGACCGCCCACGGGCCATCCCCCTGGGCTCACAGGCAATCAGGCTCTCACCCCCTGGCCTTGAAGCCCTCGTGAAACTCCACCGCGCCGTGGGGGATGTCGGTACCCAGGGGCAAGGCCAGGAAATACTCCTGGGGCACCCCTTCCAGGACCAACTGCGGGATATTCCTGAAACCGAACCGTTGGTAATAGCCCGGGTCGCCCACCAGCACGCAACCCTGGGCGCCGGACTGCCGCAGCAAGCGCAGGCCTTCCTGCACCAGGGCCTTGCCGATGCCCTGCCTCTGGCGTGGCGGCGTCACCGAAACCGGCCCCACGCCATGCCAGCCCTGGCTCCGGCCGGAGATGGTCGCCGGGGAAAAGGCGATGTGGCCCACCACCTGGCCGTCGATCTGGGCCACCAGCGAGAGGGTCAGCGCACCGGCCTGGCGCAGGGTGCTGATAATGAACTCCTCGGTCTGCTGGCTGTGCGGGTGGTCCTGAAAGGCCGCCCGGGTTATAGCGGCTATGGCCGCCTGGTCCGCTTGGGTCTCGCGCCTGATGATTATCTCCAACTCCCCTGGCATACTGCTGCTAGCCCCTGGTCCAGAGCATGAGCCCGGTGGGCTCGTCCCAGCCGCGCGCCAGGGGCTCATCGGC
>JAKAGJ010000505.1 GCA_021815655.1 Deltaproteobacteria bacterium
AATAGGTCAACTCGCGGCGCACCTGGGAAAGCTCCCAATAGCCGGCCAGGTTGCTGTCCTTGAAACGCTTCTGGCGGATCACGGCCAGCTTTTCGGCCTCGATGGTCAATCCCACCATGGTGGGCCGCCGCAGGGTGAAAATCTTGGAGGGGGGCTCCACTCCCTGCACTATGGGCACGTTGGCCACCTTGAGGCTGTGGTTGCAGGAGAGGTAGAGGCTGGTGGGGGTCTTGGAAACCCGCGAAACCCCCAGGATCACCACGTCGGCCAGGCCCAGGGTCTCGGTGTTCTGGCCGTCGTCATGGCGCAGGGTGAAGTCGATGGCCTGGGCCAGGCGCATGGATTCATCCTCGGGCATGCCCTTGATAACCGGCTCCAGGCTGGGCCGGGCGTCCAATACCTGGGCCAGGCGCTCCACCAGGGGTCCCAGCAGGTCGATGATCTCCAGGTGGGGCCGGGGCGTCTCCCGCTGCATCACCTCCAGGAGACGCCGGTTCATTAGCGAATAGATCAGCACCCCGCCCACCGAGTCGGCCTGATCCAGGATGCGCAGGAGCTGGCGGGAGTCCTTGACAAAGCTGCGCCGCTCCAGCACCGGATCGATATCCATGCGGAACTGGGCCAGGACTTGGCTTATCATCCTCTCGGTGGCGATGCCGGTGGAGTCGGAAACCACGTGCACCGGCACCCGGCGAAGCTTTCTCTCCATGACAAGGCCTTTCCCGGCTTGGTCCCGCCGGCCTCTGCCCCGGCGCGACGGCCCCCATGCATCCAGCAAGCCGCTGGGCGGGGGAGGCCCAGGGCCGGCGCGCGGCCGCGAGGGTTACACCATACCACGGCGGGGCCGGCAGGCGGCCTCACAACCGTTACTCAGTATAATGCAACCTGGGGTGATTTTTGAACAGCCCCGCGGGCCGGGGGTGGGGAAATCAGCCCTGGCTCCGCGAACCGGGGCCGCCCGCCGGGTTTTGCCCCGAAGGCCAGAGCTGGGAGCGGGCCTCGGCCAGGCGGCAGCGCTGGCGCAACCGCTCCACGAACTCGTGGGTTTGGCGGTTGACGCCGTTGCTGTCCTCGGCCAGGCTTTCCAGGAGTTCCAGACGCCGGCGCAGCTCGGGGTCCAGGTCCCGCAGCAGGGCCAGTTGCAGGTGGGCGCGCAGGGCGGCCAGCAGGTTGCTGACCTGGTGGCCGGTTTCGCCACAAAGCCTGGCCAGCTCCTCCACCTCCCGGGCGGAGAACCAGCCGCTGGCCTGGGGCGGGTCATCCGGCACCCGGGTCAGGCGCCCCATGCTGCCGGCCATCTGGCCGCCCGGGGCCAGGCGGCGCAGGCTGAGCTGGGCCGGCATCACGGTGCCGCACTGCACCACCAGGGGCACCTGGCAGGCCAATTCCTCGTGGCCCTGGGCCAGCCAGCCGCTCACCTGCTCCCAATGCTCCGGCTGGGCGAAGAAGTCGGCCAGGCGCCGGCCCAGGAGGTGGTCCCGGGGCCAGCCCAGGAGCCCCTCCATGGCCGGATTGAGCCGTTGCAGGCGGCCCTGGGGGTCGGCCACGAACATGGGCTCGGGGTCCACGGCCAAAAGCCCGTCGAGGCAGGCCTCGGCCTCCTGGTGGGCGCGGTCCAGTTCGGCTAGCCCCTCGGTGGCCCGCTGGGTCTCCTGGCGCAGGCGCTGGTTGAAATCCTGCAAACTGCCCCGCAACAGGAAGGTCTCCAGCACCGGGGCCACGGCCTCGGCCACCATGGCCAGGTGGCGGCGCTGGCGGGGGTCCAGGGGCCGGCCCAGGATCATGGCCAGCCCGCCCAGGCGCTCACTGGCGCCCGGCAGGGGCAGGCAGGCCACCTGGCTCTGGCCGCCGTCCTCCCGGGCCTGGCCGGCGAAGGTGCTGCCCGTCGCCACCTTCTCGGCCAAAAGCTCCCCGATCTCCGGCGAGGGGGCCTGGCCATGGCTGGCCTTGAGCACCTCCACCCCGCCCAGGCGCACGTAAAACCCGCAGTACTCCAATCCCAGATAATTGACCAGATGCCTGGTGATGGCCCCGGCCCCTTCCTCCAGCCCCTCGCAGCTGGTGGCGATGCCGCCCAGGATGCGCAACAGCCCCAGCAGGCGCACCAGCTCGTCGCGCGCGCCTTGGGCCTGGGACAGGCGCCGCGCCCAGCGCTCCTCGCCGGGGCTCAGGCCCAAGGGGTGGATTGGCTCAGGCTTGTCCATCTATCAGCGCGCTCCACAGGGACTCCAACTCCGCGGCGATGGCCGCCAATTGTTGCTGGCAGGCGTCCACATGGCCCCGCTCCAGGCCCAACAGGCCCAATAGCCACTGGGGATAACCAGCGATCTGGGAGCGGGCCCAGGGGCCATGCCCCAGGGTCCCCGCCATCAGGTCGGCCAGGTGCACCATGGCGATCTCCGTGGCATAGGGCAGCGTGACCTCGGGCTGGTGGTGCCGCCCCATGACCTGGGTCAAGAGCGGAGGCAGGTCCCACTGCTTGGCCAGGGCCACGCCGGCCTCTTGATGGCTGAAGCCCAGGCGGGCCTCGGCCTGCTCCAGGGTCAGGCCATCCTGGTCCATGTCCTGGCGCACCTGCGCCCACAGCTCCGGCCGGTAGGCCATCAGCACCACCCAGCCCAGGTCGTGCAAGAGGCCGACGGTCAGCGCCACCGACTTTCTCACGGCCCCGCTTTTGCCCGCCAGCAGCTTGGCGGCCATCTGCACGGCCAGGGAATGCTTCCAGAGATGGCGAGCCGACTCCTCGTCGGCGAAGCGATGGGGGGGGATCATGGTCGCCAGCACCGTGCCCAGGCAGATGGCCCGCACCTCATCCAGGCCCAGGACCATAACCGCCCGGCTGATGCTGGTCACCTGATGGCGCAGGCCGTAATAGGCCGAGTTGGCCACCGACAGAAGCTTGCTGGTGGTGGACTGGTCCTGCTCCAGGATTTGCTCGATATCCTGGGTGGAGGTAGCCTCGTCATCCAGGGCCGCGAACAGACTGGACAGCACCGTGGGCAGCGAAGGCAGACGTTCGATACGCTTGTTCAGCGCTTGGGCCATGACTGCTCCAGGGTTGTCCTCTTACGGTTATAGATCG
>JAKAGJ010000506.1 GCA_021815655.1 Deltaproteobacteria bacterium
CGCGAGGCGCCCATGGCGCGAATCTCCTCCAGGGAAGTGCCGCCCTCGGGGATCAGCTCGTACTCGGCCTTGGCCACGCCGTCCAGGGTGAGGCTGATATCGGGCAGCACCACCGCCGTCAGGCCGAAGTCGCCAAACACCTCCTTGAGGTAGCGGGTGTCGGCCGGGCTGACCAGGCCTGGCAGCAGGTTAATATTGCCGGTGGGCGGCCCAGACTCCACGGCCAGTTGGTCCACCAGGGCGGCCACCGCGCGGTGAAAGCCCTGCACGTGGGAGCCGCCGAAGCTGGGGGTGCTCACGGCGATGACCGGAGGCACCTGGGTGGTCGCGCCCTCCACCTTGGCCTGGCGCCGGAATTCGCGCACCAGGCCCTCCACGTCGTCGCCTATGGTCTCGGTGAGGCAGGTGGTGGCCACGCCGATGGCGCTGGCCTGGTACTTGTTCATGACGTTGACCAGGCCTTGCTTAAGGTTGGGGCCTCCGCCGTAGATGGCCTGCTTCTCGCCCAGGGAGGAGGAGGCGATATCCACGGGTTCACGGTAATGGCTGATGAGATAGCGCCGCATGTAGGTGGCGCATCCCTGGGAGCCGTGCAGGAAAGGCACGCAGCCCTGCACCCCCTTGAAGGCCAGGCAGGCGCCGAGCGGCATGCAGGCCTTGCAGGCGTTGGTGGTGGAGACATAGGCTGGCGCGCGCTTCATGCCGCCCTCCTCTCGTGCAGCGGGGCCCCGCCGATGCGGGGCACGAAGTGCCACACCGGGCTCATGACCGTGCGCTCTATCTCGCGGGCGAAGTTCAGGATGCCCACGAAACCCTCCAGGGCCAGCTTGCGCTCGTGGTTGTGGTCGCAGAAGCCGATGCCCAACTTGTAGGCGATGGGCCGCTCCTTGACCCCACCCACGAAGACGTCGGCGCCCTTTTCCTTGAGGATGTTCATCAGCTCGAGCGGATTGGCGTCGTCGACGATGACCGTGCCCGGGTCGGTGATGGCCGCCAGCTCCTGGTAGTCCTCCTCGGTGCCGGTCTGAGAGCCCACCAGCACCGTCCGCATGCCCAGCAGGCGGAAGGACTTGACCAGGCTGAAGGCCTTGAAGGCGCCACCCACGTAGATGGCCGCCTTCTTGCCCAGGAGCCGGCGGCGAAACTCCATAAGCTGGGGATAGACCACGGCGAGTTCTTCGCGCACAACCTGCTTGGCGCGCTCCATCAACATGGGGTCGCCAAAATGCTCGGCCACGTCGTAGAGTGCCTCCGCCATGTCGTCCACGCCGAAATAGCTGGCGCGAATGGAAGGCACGCCATAGGCCTCCTGCATCATCTTGGCCAGCTCCATGGTGGCCCCGGAGCACTGCACCACGTTGAGGCCCGCGCCGTGAGCGCGCATGATGTCGGCCACGCGGCCGTCGCCGGTAATGTTGGCCACCACCTCCACGCCCATGCGCTCCAGGTAATCGCGAATGATCCAGATTTCCCCGGCCAGATTGAAGTCGCCCAGCAGGTTGACGCTGTGGGGAGAGATGCCGGCAATGTCGCCCGTGCCCACCAGTGAGAACATGGCCCGGCAGGCGGCGGCATAGCCGGCGCGCTTGTTGCCCTTGAAGCCCTCGCTCATCACCGGGATAACTGGTATGCCCTTGGCGGCCTGTACCTTCTTGCACACCGCCTGCAAATCGTCACCAATGATGCCCACGATGCAGGTGGAGTAGACAAAGGCGGCGTTGGGGCTGTGCCGGTCGATCAGCTCGCACAAGGCCTGCTCCAGCTTCTTCTCGCCGCCGAAAATGACGTCCCGCTCGCGCAGGTCGGTGGAAAAGGAAAGGCGGTGCAGCTCCGGCCCCGAAGACAGGGCGCCGCGGATGTCCCAGGTGTAGGCCGCGCAGCCAATGGGGCCATGCACCAGGTGCAGGGCGTCGGCGATGGGATAGAGCACCACCCGCGAGCCGCAGAAGACGCAGGCCCGTTGGCTCACGGCGCCGGCCAGGCTGTCCTTGTCGCAACTGATCTTGAAGGGGGCGTCGCCCTTGGTGACGATCTGGTCTCTGCGTTCCTCGAAGACTACCTGGGCCATGACTGCCTCCGTGATTCCCCCGCCGGGACGACTAGTCCAGCAGGTGCTCCTCGGCCGGGCGCCCTTCCTCCAGGGCGTCAAGTATCGCGTCCACCACCTCTTCGCTGTCCACGCCGCCGTACCACCAGTTTTGCGGCTGCACCACCAGGGCCGGGCCGCGGTCGCAGAGCTTCAAACAGGTGGTGCCGGCCACGGCGGCCGAAAGCCCGCGGTTGGTCAGCTCTTCCTCCAGATAGGGCAGAAGCCCCAGGGAGCCCTTCTTGTGGCAGACCCCCTGGGAATCTCCACCGGCGCGAAAACTGCCGCAGACTAGGATGGTGTAATCGGGCTTTTCCATGACTCGTCTCCTTTACATGACTAGCTCAAAACGCTCCTCGGGGTCGTCCCGGTCCTTGCGCTCCAGAATGGCGGTTAGAACCTTCTCCAGCAGGCGCAGTCCGCCCTTGTAGCCCACGGTGGCAAAGTACTGGTGCCCCACGCGGTCCAGGATGGGGAAGCCGCAGCGCACCAGGGGTATGTCCTCGTCGCGGGCGATGTACTTGAGGTAGGTGTTGCCCATCAAGAGGTCCACGGGCTCGTTCTTTATCCACTGATGCAGCAGGAACAGATCGGCGCCGGCGCCGGCCTTGACGTTGACCTCGTAGGGCAGGCCGGCGGTGATCTGACGTATCTTTTCTTCGAAGGCCTTGCCGGGCGTGCCGGTGACCACGTGGCGGGGCCACATGTCTATGGACACCAGGAACTCGCACAGGGCGATGAGCTGGTCGGGGTCACCGGCCAGGGCCACGGTCTTTTGGTAGAAGTACTGGTGCATGTCGCTGATCATGTCCACAAGCTGACCGCGCTCGTGGTTGATCTGCTCGCTGACGCTCACCCCGGCGATGATGCGCAGGGCGTCCACGAAACGGTCGGTGGCCTTGAGGCCGAAGGGTATCTCCAGCACCCGGCAGGGCACCTTGCAGGTGGTGTCCAGATAGCGGGCCGCCTCGGCCGAGCACCACTCGCCCAGGGC
>JAKAGJ010000507.1 GCA_021815655.1 Deltaproteobacteria bacterium
CGAGGAAAAATACCGCGGCATCTTTGAAACCATCCAGGACGTCTATTTCGAGACCAGGCTGGACGGCACCATCCTGGAGCTGAGCCCTTCGGTGGAGCGCCTGACCAAGTTTCAACGCAAGGAACTCTTGGGCACCTCGGTCCTGGCGCATTACAACCTGCCCTCCGAGCGCGACAAGGTGTTTTCCGAGCTGGCCAGGAAAGGGCGCATCAACGACTTCGAGATCAACTTCGCGGACCAGGACGGCCGGGTGGCGCCCTGCTCCCTTTCCGCCATGCTGGTGGCCGGGGCCGACGGCCAGCCCGCCAAGGTCTGCGGCGTGCTGCGCGACATAAGCGAGCGCAAACGCGGCGAGATGGCCCTGCGCGCCAGCGAGGAGCGCTTCCGCCAGACCTTCGAGCAGGCGGCGGTGGGCATGTCCATCCTGTCGCCCCAGGGCCAGTGGCTGTTGGTCAACCAGCGCCTGTGCGACATCCTGGGCTATGCCCGCCAAGAGCTGATGCGCATGGACTTCCGCGGCCTCACCCACCCCGAGGACTTGCCCCGGGACAATGAGCGCCTGCAAAGGATGCTGGAGGGCCACAGCCAGGGCGAGACCTGGGAGAAGCGGGCCCTGCGCAAGGACGGCCAGGTGATCTGGGTGCGGCTCACCGCGGCCTTGCTGCGCCAGGATGACGGCCTGGCCAAGCACTTCATCACCGTCATCGAGGACATCACCGAGAGCAAACGTGCCGAGCAGGAACTGCGCCAGAGCCAGGCCTTCAACAGCAGCATCATCCGCAGCAGCGCCGACTGTATCAAGGTCGTGGACCTGGAGGCGCGGCTACGCTACATCAGCCCCACGGGCCTGAGCCTCTTGGGCTGCGCGGAGCCGGAACCTCTGCTGGGCCGGCCCCTGGGGCAGCTCTTTCCGCCCGAGGAGCAGGCCGCCGTGGCCCAGGCCCTGGAAGCGGCCCGCCAGGGGCAGGTGGGGCACTTCCAGGGCTACAGCCCCACCGCCAGCGGCCAGCCCAAGTGGTGGGACGTCACCGTCACCCCCATCGCCGCCGAGGACGGAAGAGTGGAAAGCCTGCTGGCCGTATCCCGCGACATCACCGAGCGCCGACAGACCGAGCAGGAAAAGGCCGCCCTGGAAGCCCAACTGCGCCAGGCCCAGAAGATGGAGGCCCTGGGCACCCTGGCCGGAGGCATTGCCCACGACTTCAACAACATACTGGCCGCAGTGCTGGGATTTGCCGAGATGGCCCGCGACGACGCCAAGGCCGGCAAGGTCAATCCCGCCGACCTGGAGCAGATCATCGCCTCGGCCCAGCGGGCCAAGGACCTGGTGCGGCAGATACTGGCCTTCAGCCGCAAGCAGGAGCCTAATCTCAAGCCCCTGTGCCTGAACCAGGTGGTTGAGCGCACCCAGGTCATCCTGGAGCGCACCCTGCCCAAGATGATCCACATCGAGCTGGGCCTCCTGCCGGACCTGCCCCTGGTGCAGGCCGACCCCACCCAGCTGGAACAGGTGCTGCTGAACCTGGCGGCCAACGCCCGCGACGCCATGCCCGAGGGCGGCAGCCTGCGGCTGGAGACCGGCCAGACCGTGCTGGATCACAGCTATTGCCTGCGCCACCTGGAGGTGCGCCCGGGGCCCTACGCCATGCTGGTGGTCAGCGACAGCGGCCAGGGCATGGACCCCCAGACCCGCGAGCACGTCTTCGAGCCCTTCTTCACCACCAAGGAGGTCGGCAAGGGCACCGGCCTGGGGCTGTCCACGGCCTACGGCATCATCAAGTCCCACGGCGGACACATCTACTGCGACAGCCAGCCGGGCCAGGGCACGACCTTCACCATCTTCCTACCGGTGTTCCAGCAACGCACCGCCGGCCCCGACGCCCCCCCGCCGGAGCGGGAGCAATTCTCCCCCGGCCGGGGCGAGCGCATCCTGCTGGTGGACGACGAGGAGGCCCTGCGCCGTCTGGGGGCGCGCACCCTTGAGGACCATGGCTACCAGGTGCTCACGGCGGCCAGCGGGGAGGAGGCCCTGGAGGTCTTTGGCCGCGAGGCCGGCCGCCTGGATTTGGTGGTCATGGACCTGGGCATGCCGGGCATGGGCGGGCACAAGGCCCTCAAGGATATGCTGGCCCTGTCGCCAAGGGCCAAGGTGGTCATCGCCTCCGGCTACGCCGCCGACGCCCAGGTCAAGGCTTCCCTGGAATCCGGCGCCCAGGGCTACGTGGCCAAGCCCTTCCGCCTGGGCGAGCTTTTGAGCACCGTCAGGAAGGTGCTGGATGGAGGATAAAGTGCGGCCGGCCCCTACGGGGCCGGCCGTTTGCGGGTTGCGCCTTAGACCCAGATAGGCCAGGCCTTCAAGCCGTAATCAGCGGCCCGAAGGATCCTGCCATCGGGGGTCTTCCTGGTAGCCCTGAAAATCAGGTGGCGACCAGGTGCCCTTTTAGGTGGGTACTTCATGAGTACCTCTCCTTTTCTCGGACTTGGCCATTGACAGCGCGCCCACAGCATAATAACGTAGTACATAGCCATGCGCTGAGGCGCAGTCCGCCCACCGAGGGGCCTTTTCCCTGGTAGGGGCAAAGCTGAAGGTGCTGTTAGCGCAGCGCCTTCAGTCTTTTTAACCTCGACTCAACAAATGCAGGATGTACGTCGAATACATCCGCCAACTCAGCTACACTCCAGCCTAGGCTGATCGCTCTTCGCACGGCCGGCTCTGGCATAAGCAAACATCCTGAGATCGTGTAAGCCTGCCACTCCGGGTCCTCATAAGGCTTAAGAGAACCACGAGCGACCATTGCTACGGGCCTAGCGGTTTGCGCCGATAGAAAACCCAATGTCGCGAGGCGCCACTGTGGCACATGAAGGAGAACATGCCCTGACTCGTGCCCAACGGTGGACCGGAACCTTCGCCGGGCGTTTAAGTCAACTGCCGCCTCCTCACATAAATCAAGGGATACCACTGATCTGGCGGCCCCATTTTTTTTGACCTCTGTGTAGCCCTCTCGACCTGGCTCCAGTCTTTCGTGTGTAGTCTCCAGGTCTGCGATCATCTGGGGGAGCGCAATCTCGAAAAAACT
>JAKAGJ010000508.1 GCA_021815655.1 Deltaproteobacteria bacterium
TACCGCCCCCCGCCCCCTCAGGTGCAGAGGGCGGCCGCCCCAGACCCCGGCGGGGGCGTATACGGTAAGGTTGACGCCCGTCCCTCCTTCCCCGCCCGCAACTCTCCCGGCAGCCTCGCAGCCCCCCGGTTCAGCTCCACCCCGCCCTGCCACAAGCGCACAAATCTTCCAGCAGCACTTTAGTATTAGGTTGACTAGCTTAAACTAATCATGGTATTAGTCGCAGGAGCCAAAAATAAATCGCCAGATCTGTAGGACTGCCGTCTGGCCGGCTTTAGCGGGGAAAGTGTCTATCGTGCTGAAAAAGTTTACCATTCTGGTTATTCCCGAGGGTACGCACAGCGTAAAGCGCTTTTCTTTCCATGGTTTGATCCTGCCCCTGGTCCTGGTGGCTGTCTCCTGCTCCCTGGCCTTTGGCAGCTATTGGTATTACCAGTACCGCTCCATCCAGACCAACCTGCCCCACCTACAGGCCCTGCAGACCCAGAACCAGCGCCAGGAAGACCAGATCAACGCCTTTGCCCGCGGCCTCACGGGCCTCAAGGAACAGGTAACCAAGCTCAGGGCCTTCAACCAGCGCCTGCGGGCCATGGCCAACCTCGACAAAAAGGGCGTGGCTGAGCCCCTGGCCGGCGTGGGCGGTCCCGAGGGCGCGCTCACCGGTGCCGGCGTGCGCCTGGCCAGCACCGTGCACGAGCGCCAGATTTCCAACCTGCAACGTGACATGGCCCAACTCACCGCCGAGACCGAAGCCGAGCAGGCCCTGCAGGAGGAACTGGCCAAGTTCCTCAACGAGCGGCGCTCCATCCTGGCCTCCACCCCCTCGATCTGGCCCGTGCGCGGTTGGGTGACCAGCGGCTTCGGTTTCCGCTCCTCCCCCTGGACCGGCCAACGCCACTTCCACGCCGGCATCGATATCTCCACCCGCGTGGGCACCCCCATCGTGGCCCCGGCCGACGGCATCGTCACCTTCGCCGACTTCGAGGGAGCCTATGGCCGCATGGTGGTGCTCAACCACGGTCACGGCCTGGTGACCCGCTACGGCCACCTGAACGCCTTCAGGGTCAAGGTGGGACAAAAGGTAAAAAGAGGCCAAGTCATCGCCCAGGTGGGCAGCAGCGGCCGCTCCACCGGCTCCCATTTGCACTACGAGGTCCTGGTGGCCGGAGTGCCCGCCAACCCCCGCTACTACATAATTCATTAAAGTACTTTATATCCGCCCCCAGGCGGGATACACTCCCGGCGCCAGCCCCAGCGCCGGGTGTTGCTTTTTTTGCCTAGAGGGGGAAAATAAAGAACCATGTTCGGCAAACTCCTCAAAACCATCGTGGGCTCCAAGAACGACCGCGAGCTTAACCGCATGTGGCCGCTGGTGGATGCCATCAACGCCCTGGAACCGGCCATGGTGCGCCTGTCGGACCAGGAGCTCTCGGCCCTCACTCCAGCCTTCAAGGAGCGCCTGGCGGGCGGGGCCACCCTGGACGATCTCTTGCCCGAGGCCTTTGCCGCCGTGCGCGAGGCCGCCAAGCGCACCATCGGCCAGCGCCACTTCGACGCCCAGCTCATCGGCGGCATGGTGCTGCACGAGGGCAAGATCGCCGAGATGAAGACCGGCGAGGGCAAGACCCTGGCCGCCACCCTGCCCGTGTACCTCAACGCCCTGGCCGGCCGCGGCGTGCACGTGGTCACGGTCAACGACTACCTGGCCAGCCGCGACGCCCGCTGGATGGGCGAGGTCTACCAGTTCATGGGGCTCAGCGTGGGCTGCATCCTGCACGGCCTGGACGACCGGGAGCGCCAGGAGGCCTATGGCGCCGACGTCACCTACGGCACCAACAATGAGTTCGGCTTCGACTATCTGCGCGACAACATGAAGTTCGACCTGGGCGAGATGGTGCAGCGCGACTTCTACTACGCCATCGTGGACGAGGTGGACTCCATCCTCATCGACGAGGCGCGCACCCCGCTCATCATCTCCGGCCCGGCCGAGAAATCCACCCGCCTGTATCAGGACGTGGACCGCATCATCCCCCGGCTCAAGCGCGACGTGGACTTCACGGTGGACGAAAAGAGCCGCACCGCGTCGCTTACCGACGAGGGCGTGGTGCACTGCGAGCAGATGCTGGGCGTGGACAACCTCTACGACCCGCGCAACATGGAGCTTCTGCACCACACCCAGCAGAGCTTGAAGGCCCACAGCCTGTTCAAGCGCGACGTGGACTACATCGTCAAGGAGGGCGAGGTCCTCATCGTCGACGAGTTCACGGGCCGCCTCATGCCCGGCCGGCGCTACTCCGAGGGGCTGCACCAGGCCCTGGAGGCCAAGGAAAAAATCAAGGTACGCAGCGAAAACCAGACCCTGGCCACCATCACCTTCCAGAACTACTTCCGCATGTACGACAAGCTCTCGGGCATGACCGGCACCGCCGACACCGAGGCCGAGGAGTTCAACAAGATATACAAGCTCGAGGTGATGGTCATCCCCACCCACCGCCCCATGATCCGCACCGACCACGCCGACGTGGTCTACCGCAGCGAGCGCGAGAAGTTCAACGCGGCGGTCGAAGAGATCAAGCAGTTGCACCAGAAGGGGCAGCCGGTCCTGGTGGGCACCATCAGCATCGAAAAATCCGAGATGCTCTCGGAGAAGCTTAAATTCCAGGGCGTGCCGCACACGGTGCTCAACGCCAAGCACCATGCCCGCGAGGCCGAGATCGTGTCCCTGGCCGGGCAACGGGGCGCGGTGACCATCAGCACCAACATGGCCGGCCGCGGCACCGACATCGTGCTGGGCAAGGGCGTGGCCGAGTTGGGCGGCCTGCACATCATGGGCACCGAGCGCCACGAGTCGCGGCGCATCGACAATCAGCTGCGCGGCCGCTCCGGCCGCCAGGGCGACCCCGGCTCCAGCCGCTTCTATCTCTCCCTGGAAGACGACCTGTTGCGCCTGTTCGGCTCCGAGCGCATCAGCGGCATCATGGGCAAGCTGGGCATGGAGGAGGGCGAGCCCATCGAGGCCGGCATCATCAGCAAGGCCATCGAGAACGCCCAGCGCAAGGTGGAGGGCCGCAACTT